>JBGPHB010000195.1:0-7344 GCA_041484155.1 Bryobacteraceae bacterium | reverse complement strand
GTGCCGCCACCGAACCGCGACCGTAAGGGAGCGGGCCGAAGGAGCGGTTAGGTACGGCCGGCACCGAACCGCGACCGTAAGGGAGCGGGCCGAACGGCCTTAGAATAGGACAGGAGTAACGTACATGAGGCTTGCTTTCTTCGTCACCACCATTCTGCTCGCCCCCAGCGCACCGGCCCAGACACCCAAGCCGCAGAAGATCACCATCAACTATCCCACCCGCAGCAGCGCCTCCTGGGCGATGTTCGTCGCCAAGGAAGGCGGCTACTACCAGAAGTACGGGCTGGACGTAGACCTGGTCTTCGGCGCTCATCCGGCCGGCATCGCGATGCTAGTGAGCGGCGAAGCGGCCATGACCAACTACTCCATGGAGCAGGCGCTGCAAGCGAGCTCCAAGGACGGGTCTCTGATTGCCCTGGGCAGCTCGCTCAACAAAGGCCTGTTCGGCTTCATGTCGAAAAAGGATTTCGCCAGCGTCAAGGATTTGAAAGGCAAGAATATCGCCGTGAGCCAGATCGGCGACGCTCCCTATAACTACACCATCGCTCTGCTCGCCAAGTTCGGTCTCAGTTCCCGCGACGTGCAATGGATGCCGATCGGCACCGACGCCAACGGTCGCGCCGCGGCCCTCACCAGCGGACGCGCCGACGCCACGCTGTTGACCGCGCCGACGTTTTTCAAGATCGAGGAAGCCGGCTATAAGACCCTGGCTAACCTAGCCGACTACAACGACATCTACGCTTCCTCGGTTTACCTCTTCAAGAAGACCACCGTCGCGGCCAACCCCAAGCTTCCTGAACTGATCATCCGGGCTCAAGCAGAGGCCATGAAGCGCTTCTATGACGACAAGGCGTTCGCCGTGAAAGCGTATTTGGCGTATGACAAGCTGGAGCCCCCCTACGTGGAACGTGTCTACGACATGTACAAGAAGGGCGACCTGTTCGAGCGCATCCCCTACGTGCTGGCCGGCGCGGTTAAATCGGTTCTGGAGCAGGCGGATTCGCAGGCGGCAACACAGATCAAGGAATTCGACTTTCGCACCGTCATCGACAACAGCATCGTCGAACGTCTCGTGAAGGAGGGCTTCTTCGAGAAGGTGTTCGGCCCCGGAGTCAAAGCCGAGGAAGATCGCAAAGCGAAGCTGGCCTACGGAAAGTAATCAAGAGTCGAGGAGAACATTTGTGGCAGAAATTGTACTAGGTATTGGATCGTCTCACGGGCCGCTGTTGTCAACGCCGCCGGAGCAATGGGATCTTCGGGCGAAGGCCGATCGCGAGAACAAACAGCATTGGTTCCGTGGACGCACCTACGACTATGAGGCGCTGATGAAAGAGCGCGCGCCCGGATTCGCCGACCAGGTCACGATCGAGACCCGGCGCGACCGGCACGCGCAATGCCGCCGCGCAATGGAAGTGCTCGGCCGCAAGTTCAAGGAAGTGGCTCCCGATGCAGTGGTCATCGTTGGCAACGATCAGCGGGAATTCTTCAATGCCGAGTTGACGCCGTCCATCACCGTATATCGCGGCAAACAGATCAAGAACGTGCAGCACTTGAGCGAAGACGCTCCCGGTCTGAACATCGCCGAGCCCGGCAATTCTCCCACCGAGGGCGCCATGTATCCCGGCGCCTCGGACCTTGCCGATCACATTCTCGACTCTCTCGGCAAGGACTTCGACTTGGCTCAGTCGGACTCCACGCCGAGCACCGCGCCCCGCGGCGGGATTCCTCACGCCTACGGTTTCCTGTATCACTCCATTTTAGGGGATGCGGCTCCGCCCAGCGTTCCGATTATCTTGAATGTTCATTTTCCGCACAACGTTCCGAAGAACCCACGCTGCCTGCAATTTGGCCACGCCCTGCATCGCGCGATCAAGAATTTCGATGGTTATAAACGCGTCGCGATCATGGCGTCCGGCGGCCTGACTCATTTCGTGATTGACGAGGAGTTCGATCAGAAGATCCTGGCCGCCATGGAAAAGGGCGACGAAGACGCCCTGGCCAAATTCCCGGAAAACATCTTCAAGGTCGGCACAGCGGAAATCAAGAACTGGTACCCCGTCATCGCCGCCATGAACGCCGAAGGCCTGCGCTATCACAAGGTCGATTACGTTCCCTGCTACCGCTCCGAAGCCGGAACCGGAAACGCGATGGCCTTCGTTTATTGGCAGTGACGGCCCCGCGAGTCCTTTGGCCGAGTGAAAATGTTCTACGCGTGGGCCAGGATGGCAGAGGTTGCCGAAAAACTCTATGGCAAACTAAAGATGCCCCACCTTCAGATTGCAACTTGTTGATGAGCGGTGGGACATGCTTCAGCTTGTCGTCCTCGGATGTCCGGAGAGAGTCTTTCAGCAACCTCTGGCATCCTGCGGCGGGTTGCCACTGATGCCTGGCGAATCGTTTTCCAGCTTTCGAACGCCGCCGTCTCCGTTGCACTTGAATGAAGGTGCGAGCGACCGTATGCAGATGCTTGAATCGTTGCTCAAGAGGGAATTCTTCTTGAAGTGGGCGTCGAGCTCGGAGCGCATTTCCACCGAGGCGCTCTTCATTTCTCCGCGCCCAAAGACTCTACCAACCTCGGAACGCAGCTCAGGGCGTCCCCAGTCTAACGTCGCCTCTGCGATCAGCAGATGAAACAGCGCGCAGTACGCCGTGGAAACGGCGCGCCTCAAGCAAGCTTGACGAGGGTTCGCCGGCTCCAGGTTGGCTAAATGTCGAGCCAGCCCAAGCAGGTCGTCGGCATATGCCATCGGTCATGCCCATGCTTCTTCCTGGAGCACGGCCTGCTCGGACTGGCTGCGGAAGCTGAAGTAGGGGAGAACGCCCCACTGCTCCAGCGGCTGGAGGCGCTGCATGATCACATTTGTGATTTGGTTCGTGGAGCTCAGCAACTGATCCCGGCGACTCGCTCGGTCGGAAAGGACGATCCGGAAGAATAGAGCCGAGGGTGGTGGGTCGAGGCATGAGGACCGAACCGGCGTTACGCGGCCAGGTGGCGGAAGATCACCGGTTACAAGCCGACCTATCGTTCCTAATCCGAAGGTTGTCACTTCCGCGGGTCGCCGACTACGTCCAAGTGGACGGAGTACATCGAACTTCACCTTTTTGGGCACGCAGTGGTCCGGGCTCGGCGGACTTTCGAGACCAGCTCGCTCGCGGCAGCGGCTGGACGCCATCCGGGGAAGTCATCCAAAATGGGTGAGTAATCCGCAGAGTGATGCCATCACAACCGGCCTACCGTGAATCCCCGCCCCCGCCGTCCCTGGCCGGAGCAGTGGAGTGCTTTTGGGAAAGCACGCTTCTCACCGCGCCCCAAGGGCGATCGCTCCACTGTGTTCTTCCGGATGGGTGCATGGACCTGCTGTTCGACTTCATGGCTGTGGGCAACCGGCGGGCGTCTGTAATCGGAACGATGACCAGGCCGCGCATTGTCGCCACGACCGGTGGGATCGACCTTCTGGGAGTTCGATTTCGCCCTGGCAGTCTTCCGGGATTCCTCGGGTTGAACGCCGCGGAACTCACCGATGCCGTGGCGGACCTCACGAACTTCTGGGGGCAGTTGACGCAGCAAGCCTGGGCATCTCGGGGTTTCTCCCAAGGCTTTCGCGCGCGTCGTGAGGTTTCAGGCCGTGGCAGCAGCGGCAGCGCGTCTGAATCGGCCTGACTGGGCGAGGCTGGCTGCCGATTTCGGCTTTGCCGATCAGCCCCATCTGGTTCGCGAGTTCAAATCCTTCTCGGGCCTCACTCCGGCGGCATACCTGCAGACAACCACCGGCCTACGCCAGGATGTCGGATTTCTTCAAGACGGCGTCGCCACAACGGGCTAGAATTGCCATTGAATCCAAAGGTTGGCACAAGCCATGAAAAGCTTTCTTCTTTTCACCATCTACTCGCTGTTGACGACGAACACCGGTATAGCCTCCGAAAATACAAATGAAGCTGCGCAATCCAAAGGAAACTCCATGAGCTCCCCTTCTGTCTCGCTCGGTTACGTGATCCTGTATGTGAACGATGTCTCGGCGAGTCTCGCCTTCTACCAGAAGGCGTTCGGTCTTTCCCGGCGCTTCTTCAATGACGACAACGGGAAGGCATATGGAGAGTTGGAGACCGGAGCGGCCCGTCTTTCCTTCGCCAGCCTTGCCATGGCAACGGAGCAATTGAAACAGGATGTCGTGGCCACTTCCTTGCACCAGGCGCCGCTGAGTTTTGAAATTGCTTTGGTAACACCTGATGTTCCGGGCTTGTTCGCTCGGGCCGTGAAAGCGGGAGCGGCCGCGGTGACAGAACCCGCGAAGAAGCCATGGGGACAAACCGTGGCATACCTCCGGGATCTCGACGGCCACGTGGTTGAATTGTGCACGCCGATGCCGTGAATTCTCCGCTCGCCGCACTATCACAACATCATCAATGAAATGGACTGGCGAATTGACTCGCGATTTCGACAATGATCAGGGTCAGGCTCAGGCTCGCAAAGACGATATGGGGTAGCATGACTTGCGGCCAGAAGGCAACCGACCGCCACCGCTTCGCACTGAGATTCTTACGGGTTTGTTCGCCGAATGCCGCGAAGATTCTTGGCGCATCCACGGGTGTCCCGTGTTGAAGAGCATCTTCAAGTTCAGCGACGCGAAGCATGTGGCCCAACTGAAACAGTTTGAATCTTACTTCCGTTAGCCAAAAGGCCACGGACAAGGCACATGCGACTAAAGCAACCATGGAAATAGCCATTCGGCTCTCACGCGAAAACGCAATGCCCAGCGCTGCTCCACTGACGGTTACCCCCCACGCCTTGATCGTTAAGCAATACGAATCGTAGCTCTGCACGATACTAGCAAGCTTGTAATACTCCTCAAAGAGCTCAGCCCGACTGCCTGTGCCTTGCATTTGCGTTGTCTCCGTAACGCTCCAGGGCTCCCGACGTCCCGTCGAATATTGTAGCCTTTGTCCGTCTCGGCCGTCGCTGAATCGAGGAGACATACCGGCGACAAGCCGACTTCCTGTTACTAATCCCGGCCAACTTCCGGCTAGCTAAAATCCGCCCGCAATCCCTTTACAACGTTCTATGCATAGTGCGCCGCACGGACAAACGCCGTATCGGCGAAGGCAGGCAGCATCACGTATTTTTGAACTGACTACGCCTCAGCGGCCGTCTACCGAGAACGCCAGCAAAACGTTGCCCGGCGCGCCTCCGAAGAATCCGTAGCCGGAATTGACGAACAGCATTCCACCCACCACGGTCGGCCCGGCGCCGTTCATCGAACCTCCGTTGCCCGGCACGTTGTTCACCGTGGGGAAGGGCTTGCGCGTGTCCAGATCCCAAAGCAGCTTGCCATCGGCCGTGGCATACGCGCGTAGATGTCCGTCCAGGGAACCGGAAAACACTGCGCCTGGCATGGTCGTCACGGCGGAAGGTTGGGCAGCGCTGCAACCGGGTTGCCCGAGACACGGCGGTTTGGGCGCCGGCACGTGCCATATCTTTTCTCCGGTGGCAATTTGGATAGCGGTGAGTCCGCCACCGGCTTCGGGATGGTTCCGGTCGATATCCGAAACCGCGACGTAGATCTTTTCATTGTCGGAAGCCGGCCCCCACTCGATTCCACCGAGAATGCCGCCCTTGCCGACGGGGACCTGACGGACACTCGCGCCGCGCCGGTCGGGGTCGAGGATGTGAAGAACACCCGATTTCTGGCCTGCCAAAAGAACCTGGCGGCCGCCGGCGAGCGTCTGAAGAATCGGCGAGGAACCGAAATCAAAATCCGGACCCTCTCCCTTCGGACAGCCCACCTTGTCGCCGGCCATGCAGCCCGTATTCCACCGGTCCCCTTCCAGCAGCTTGCGGCCCCAAGCGATCTTGCCGGAATCCATCTCCACGGCAACCACCGAATCGCCGAAGCCTTCCTCCGGATCGCTGTAGTGATCGCCGGTTCCGATGTAAATCAAGCGGCGTTTGGCGTCGATGGTCGGCGCCGACCAGACCCCGCCTCCCGACGGGCCCCACAATTGCGTGCCGGCGGAGTTCCGGCGCGTTGGGCGCGGCGCGGCCGGGATCACGTACGTTTTCCAAATCTGCTTGCCGCTCTCGGGGTCGAGCGCCACTAGACTGCCGCGAAAGGTGCAGCACTCATACTTGGGATTGGCGGCTGGAACCTCTTCCAGCGAAGCGACCGGGACATACAGCCGGCCTTCATAGAGCTGTGGGGCGCCGGTGATGCGCGCCCACGGATGTTCGTCCACTCTCACCTTCCACAATCCTTTGCCGGTGATCGCATCCACGGCGTGGACCGCACCCTCGAGGTCTCCAAAATAGGCGGTGAAGCCGGTGGAGCCGGAACGCGCGCCGATGCTGACGGCCGAACGCACGCCTGCCGTCGACGCTTGATAAATCCAGTAGGTGCAGCCGGATCCGGCGTCTAGAGAATACACCGCTCCGTTCATGCTGCCCACAAAGACGCGCCCGCCCATGACCACAGGCTGCGAATACGCTGCCGGCGCCAAAGGAAACCCAAAGGCCCACTTAAGCTTCAGGTGAGGAACCTGATCCGCAGTGAGGCCCGCCATATCCGCCGGCTGAAAGCGGCCGTTGGCGAGACTGGCTCCCCAGCCGTTCCACCGCGGGCCTGAAAGCAGATCGGCTTTTGAAGCGGTGCCCGCAGTGCAGAATCCTTGAGGCGCAGGCGCGGCGGGAGTGCGAAATGGTTCCGCTGCTTTGCCTGCCAGGTACGAAGCGACCGCGAGTTTCTCCGGGTCGGTGAGCGTAGCGAAAGCGCCCATCAAACCGACATGAAGCTGCGACTGAATCGCCTCAATCGGCAGCTTTCCCAGTGCTTCCCGCCGGACCGCCCAGCCGGTCTTGTCTAACTCGTGGCAACGGGCGCAGTGCCTGGCGTAGACCGCGGCGCCGTCAGGCGATTGCGGAAACGCAGATCCAATGGCGAGAGAGACGACGATGCCTCTCAGCAGAGACTTGGCCAACATCGACATAGTGCGTTGTGCCTCCTGGTTCACGAGTTCTCTGTGGACGTACAGTATTACCTTGTAAACCTTACCACTTCGGTCTGCAAAGCCGCAGCCGCGTTCGAGAGTCACCCAAGCAGGTTCCCCCGTGGTCTTCGTGAAATTTGGAGGGCGTTCTCGAGTTCGGGTGCATAGCACTGCATCCAGCGCCTAACCCGGCATAGCCGGAACCAAACAGGCTTGTGCAAGCAAGCCGGGAACAATTGTCACCTCAACCCGCTCCCTCACGGTCGCGGTTCGGTAAGTGGCTGATTCCGCAGAGTGCCGATACCGAACCGCGACGGTTACGGAGCGGGCTGAACGAATGCTTCACGGCTTCTCACCGTCGCGGCT
>JBGPHB010000194.1:0-7347 GCA_041484155.1 Bryobacteraceae bacterium | reverse complement strand
CTATATGTTCGAGTTTTACGCCCTGGATCAGAAGCTGGACCTGCCCGCCGCGTCTTCGCGCGCGGACCTGCTGAAGGCGATGAATGGTCACACGCGGGCCAAGGGCGTGTACTTCGGACTGTTCAAACAATAGTTTTGCAATGGCCACCACCCTGAAACCGGTCGACGTCGCGGTCGTCGGACTAGGCGCGGCCGGCGGCGTTGCCGTGCTACCTCTGGCGCGCGCCGGCCTCACGGTGGCCGGCCTCGAAGCCGGCACCTGGATGGACCCGCGCAGCTTCCCTCCCGACGACGTCCACAACAACGTCCGCCGCGCGGTAACCTCTTCGCCCAAGGCTCAACAAGAAGTCCCCACGGTCCGCCTGTTCCCCTCGCAACCCGCCCGGCGCGGGGGAACGCATCCCATGATGAACGCCATCGGTGGCACGTCCATCCACTACTGGGCGCAGAGCTGGCGTCTCAAGCCTTGGGATTTCAAAACCCGCTCCGAATCAATTGGACGGTACGGCGCAAGTTCAATCCCTCAAGGATCGACTCTAGAAGACTGGCCCATCACCTACGCCGACCTGGAGCCGTACTACGACATCATCGAACGCGAAGTAGGCGTCTCTGGAAAAGCCGGCAATATCCAGGGTAAGATCGACCCGCTAGGAAACGTGTTCGAAGGCCCGCGCCAGCGCGAGTATCCGATGCCCGCCTTGCGTGGCAGCGGCTTCACCGATCACATGTTCGACGTGGCGAAACAACTCGGCTGGCACCCCTTCCGCCCGCCGGCCGCGATCAACTCGCAAGAATACGGTGGCCGCCCCGGTTGCGCCTATCACGGCTATTGCAGCGCCGGCGGATGCCACATCCAGGCCAAGAACTCGACTGCGGTCACCACCATTCCGGCCGCGCAAAAAACGAAGCATCTCAAGATTTTCAATCGCGCCCACGTCACGCGCATCGTCGCCGGTTCTGACGGCAAGGTGACCGGCGTAACTTATATCAGGAACGGAACAGAGTTCTTCCAACCCGCCCGCGTCGTCCTGGTCGGGTCCTACACCTACGAAAACTCGCGGCTTCTGCTGCTCTCCAAGTCCAAGGCCTATCCTAACGGACTCTCCAACAATCACGCCCAGGTGGGTCGGCATTACTTCGCGCATTGGGATGGGCAAGCCGGAGTTGGCGTCACCGCGCTCTTTCCCTACGACATCAACGTCTGGTACGGCCTGCCGGCACAAGGCACGACGGTGGACGATTTCGCCGACGACGCCTACGATCACTCCGGCCTGGGCTTCATCGGCGGCGCGAGTCTGCACGTCTACACCGAACGCCACCCCATCGACGCCTCCGCGATGGACACCTACCGTCGCGCTCCGGCATGGGGCTCCAGGTGGAAGGCGTTTATTCGCGAAAACGCCGGCCGCGTGGCCTCCTGCTATTTACAGACCTCCAGCTTCCCCTACGAAAGTTCGTTCCTGGATCTGGATCCCGAGGTAAAGGATCCTCTTGGCAACCCGGTCTGCCGCATCACCACCGGCGGTCCCAAGCCGAACGAACAGATAGCCGGCGTTTATTCGGAAAACAAGATGGAAGAGTGGTTCCGCGCGGCCGGCGCGATCGAAGTAACCAAGTTCCCGCCGATCGGCGCCGGTCTGAGCACCCATACCTACGGCGGAACGCGAATGGGCGATAACCCCGAGACCAACGTAGTCGATCGCTGGGGCTTCTCCCACGAAGCTCCCAACCTCGGCATGCTCGGCGGCTCGGTCATGGGAACCAGCGGCGCTCGGAATCCCACCCTCACCATTCAAGCCCTGGCGTGGCGAACCGCCGAGCACCTGGCGAAGAACTGGAAATCGATCGCCGGGTAGTCATTGTTTAGGTATTATCCAGAAGATGATACTCTATAGGCATGAGCGGCGACGGCAAGGGACAGTATAGTATGCGGATTAACGATCAATGGCGCATTTGCTTCGTCTGGCGGGACAACGGCGCGTGGGAAGTACAGATCGTCGATTATCACTAGAGTGGAGGTCTCGTATGTCGAAGAGGAAACCCCTCCCCCCGATTCACCCCGGGGAACTGCTCCATGAGGAACTGCAAGAGCGCGAGATCAGTCTGAACCAGCTTTCACGCGATATTCGTATCCCGTTGAGTCGGGTGAGTCTAATCGTCAACGGCAAGCGTGGAATCACTGCGGATACGGCACTACGGCTGGCACGCTACTTCGACACGTCTGCCGAAGTCTGGTTGAACTTGCAGAACGCTTATGATCTGGACGTGGCGCGCCAGAAGGTGGCCAACCGCATCGAACGCGAAGTGATTCCGGCGGCCGCGAGCGCTGCGTAAGTCCGATTACTTTGACGGTCCCAGATTCTCGTAATACTTGACCTGCCCGCCGCTGATCGCGACGATATCGGGCCGTCCATCGCCGTTCATATCCGCGACCACGACTCCCGACGCCGCCATCTGGCCCTCGTCAACCAGCTCGTGACGCCACCGGAGGCCGAAGTCCTCCTGCGAGTAAAAGAGGTGGATGCTAGCCGGCGTGGGCCGGGCGCGGTTGGTGACGTCGACGGCGACGATGTCATCCCGACCGTCGCCGTTGAAGTCTCCAACTGCCATTTCATGACCCTGGATGAAGCCTTTGAAGATCACGCGGCGCTGCCACTCGCCGCCCTTCACTGGTAAATACACCACCACTTGATCGCCGTGCCAAGGCTCCTGCGTCGCAAAGAAGCGCTTTCCCTTGATGGTCAGAAGGTAAACGTCGTTAGATCCCTTGGTCATTCCAGCGCCCGGCGTCTCCCGGGCCTCATCGCCCTTGGTGAGCTGTTTGTGGAAGAACTTCATGTTGTCGCCGCTTCCGTTGGCCCGATGCAGCACAATTCCATCGAAGCCCGCCGTCAGGATCTGGTCGCGCTTGCCCGGAAGCCACTTCGCTGCGTGAACCTGGTGGATGACTCCGTACAGCTTGTCATCCACGACCATCCGCTTCCACGGGTCCTCTATGTTCTGGGGAGTGCGCCAGTAGAGCAGCGGCACGTTGTCCTGGTATTTCGGGTTGCCCCATCCCTTCAGGCCCACGAAAGGAGCCATGACCAGCTCCTTGTTGCCGTCCCCATCCAGGTCTGCCCACGTCACCCGATAAGCCGTCGGTACCGCGTCGACCTTGTATGACTTCCACATCTCCCTGGGATTGCCCTGGCTCTTGAGCAACCAAACCGACCCCAGGCTCGTTTTGGGGTCCTGGCCAAAGTCGCTCAGAAGCGCCACCTCGGGAATACCGTCGCCGTCGATGTCGTTTGCGGCGGCCCACAGCATTTGCTTCTTATCGTTGACCATGACGTGACGTTCCCAGCCCGGGTTCTCATACCAGGCCAGCTCTGGTCCGCCCGTGCCGACGGGCACGATGTCCAGCTTGCCGTCATGATTCATGTCGGCAAGCATGACCGAATAGCCGCCCTTCATCTTGCCCTCGATGACGTGGGTACGGAATCGCGCCGGTTCGGAAGCTCCGGTGTTAGCTCCGAGGAGAACGCCAAGCAGGGCGCCGAAACTTAATGCCAAGGCGATGGCAATACGCTTCATGCCGAACGATCATAGCATCATCCGGCGCGGTGCAGGAAAGTGTTCACACGTCAGGGCGCACCTTTGTAGTCGATAAGCTCCCGAACGCCGCCGGGCCAATGCAGGTGCTCCATGCAACCCGGATTCTCATGGCACCACGTTCGCGCGTGCGCGGAGACTGCGTCCGAAACCCTGTCCGGTCTCAACCCTAACTCCCGCTCCTGGCGCATCAAGTCATCATCAATTTCTTGTAGGAAACCCTCGCCCAATGAAGTCAAGGATTGCTTTGGCGTCTGAGAAATGGCAATGCGGAGTTTTTGGCAGAGCTCGGATCGTGTGTGATGAACCTCTCCACGGTCCAAATCTTCCTGGGCTGACGATTCGGCCCTTTCGAAGAATCTCGCGATGCCCGAGAAAACATGAAGCGCGTGGAGGAGACCGGAAAGGGGCCGCGGATCGGGCCGCCAGGGAGAGTAGTAGCGCGTCTCCCCATCGGGAACCGCAAGCCTCTGCGTGGCTTCCAGGACGAAGAGCTCATTGTGATGAAATTCATGGATAATGGCTTCGCACAGACGAAGTCCGGAGTATGCCTCGGATAAATGAATGACCCCTATCATGTCCCTCTCGCTATACGAGCTGTAGAAGGACGGGGAAGGCATGATGAGCGGGACGAACCAATGGATCAGGTTTCGAATCGATCTTGCGAGCTCGCTATCAATCGAGTCGATCAATCGCAGGGCGCAGGCAAGTTTTGTGGAAAACGCGTGCATCTCGCCACTGGCCATCGTAGCGGCCGTGTCAGGTGTCGTGACGGCCAGATCCACAATTGCAATGACTGTTTCAGGACCTTCCTCGAATACATTCCAGGTGCGGGCGCGATGGGACTCGGAACGCTGCTTCAGATCGATGGTCAGGCTTTGGGCGGCGGCTTCCACTTCGAGAGTCCTCGCGTCGAGCCGGCGAAGCCGTGCCTGGGAGATGCCTGGAATCGAGATCCCCAGTCTAGGGAGAACCAGCGTTTCTCGCTCTGCCCTGGGTACGCTGAAGCAGGCTCCGTCCGGGAGCAAATGAAAATAGGAATCGAATCCGGTCATGACTACGTCGCGTGCGGCCTGCGTTCGGGAACCCGCCTCCGCAACGCTGCGGAACCTGCGAACGTTCATCCAGAAGAACGGTGTGCCGTGAGCGAGCAGGTCAAGCGGGTCGAGGGCTTCAAGCTGTGAAAGATTGGCAATATCCCAGAACTCGTCATCGCGAGCTTCGTCGAAGAAGTCCCAGAGCCGCCTGAAAAGCCACCCTTCATAGGCGTTCCGCCCTCCCCGATCCAGAATGGAGCCCACGTAACTCTTCATCCGATCACCTCTGGCGGCGGAGCAGGCCGATTCTGGCCAGGGCAGCGAGACTTACGGCCACGGATTTGCATTCTGCATCGAAGAACTGCCGGGCGAGCACGGCGAGTTGTACGAACAGCCGACTGTTTTCCGCGGGAGGAAGTTTTCTTAACGCGATCGCCCAACTGGCATAATTGTCGACGAAAGCTAAGCCGTCCTGGATGACGACGTCATCCAGAATGGCTCGTACCGTTGGCTCCATTCTCTCGGGCTTCCTATCCGCAGGTTGCATTTTCCCTCCCCTCTGCCGCGCACGCGGCGGGTTTGTTCAAACCGCTCAGCCCGCTCCCTCACGGTCGCGGTTCGGTAAGTGGCTGATTGCGCAAATTACCGATACCGAACCGCGACCGTGAGGGAGCGGGCTGAACGAATTTTTCACGGCTTCTCACTCGTTGCTTGCGGTGATCCGCCTAGCCGCTTCCGGATCCTCGCGGAGCCAGTCATCCAAATGGTTCATGAGTTCCGACCTCCAAACGCAGACCGGGTGCCGGCTTCCCGCATGATTTGTCAGCCCGTGAAACGATATACAGAAATCGGGCGTTCGACATCCAGCGCACGCCGTGAACAGCCGCGCGCGCAATTGCCTAAGCCCGAGAACCACGTCGGTGTCTAAACCCAGGGCCCGGCGGAGGACATCGACGTTCGGCACTTCGCCTCGGGTGAGGTGTAAAGGATCGACACCGTAGCCGCCGGGGTGGGCCCACAGATCACCGCGGTCGTCGATCAAGAACGTCCAATGGAGCATCTCTGACTCCTTGCTGTTACCAACCAAGGACTCCATCATGTTCGCCAGGTTGTCCTCCACAAATCGCGCATCCGGGCAGCGGGTGTTATGATCGGAGATCAGCTTTGCCGCTCGAAAATACTCGAGGGCCATATCCCGCATAAACGCCTCATCGTCCCACTTTTCCAACGAGGCAGCCCGGCCCTCGGGGCGCATTGGGTTCATGCGCGCCGCTCGAAAGCCATCGTCCAGGAAGAACTGAAGAGCCGGGCTGACATCAGGAGGTTGGCTGACCACGGCGATGACGGGGGCGTTGATTCCACGCGCACGAAGCCGGTGGTGGGCTAAAACGGCTTCCTGGTGGCTGCCGCGCCCCGAGACCGTGACGCGCTGGCGATCGTGAATCCAAGCCGGGCCATCGATCGAAATGTTGATACGCACGCCCGCTCTCGCCAGACTGTCGGCTCTGCTCTCATCGAGCGCCACGCCATTGGATTGGACTCCCAAGTCGGTAAGCTTGGTTCCGGGAAAACGCGCCAGAGTGTTTCTTGCAATGGCGGCGAATATTTCAACCGGTGGGTCGACAACCAAGGGCTCCCCGCCATGCAACTGGATTCCAATTTCGGCGGGCCCAAGAGAAGCAAACGCCTGAAGCCATTTCTCAAGAATCTGGGGATCCAGCACGGGTCGAAAGCCGCCGGGACCCGCATCCACATTGCAGTAAACACACTCCAGGTTACACTTCGTGCTTAGGTGAAAAACCAGGAAGGCGCCAAAGGAGTGACTACCGGACATACTGGTGCACTGACGCGCCGCGACATCCTACGGTTTGTAGGTCAAAGCTGAATTCTCATCACCTGCGGTTCACGGAGTCGGCGTAGTCACCGGACCTCCTAATAATTCCGCCGGATATGCCTCCCAAGTCTTCGTCACTCAAGGCTTCCAGGTCCTTGACCGCATCCTCAGGAGTGACGTTTTCTGACTTGAGGGTTACTTGCCCTTTGATCTTCTGGGGGTTTGACACATACACCTCACTGTTTGAGGATAGTACCTGTATTCAGGCACTATGTCAAGCTGCGCAGCGTTAGCGCAGCTAACGGATTTCGAGTAGTTTCGAGCCACTCTACTAGTCTCGTGTGACCCCGCCCTAACGGGCGGGGCTTTGTCGTGTACGTTTACAACACTCCGCAAGCCCTGCCCGTTAGGGCGGGGTTCTACGCCAGGCACTTCGTCTTGCCAAGCCAGACTGGCACAGGCGCATCCCCGCCCACCTCGGCCCCCCCAGCCAGCGCCGATTGAATAGGAGCTTTCTACTTTGGTCCGCCAGAGTGCTAACCTGTTCTGCGATGGTTATGCGACACTTCCTAATTCTTGTGATTCTGGCCGGAGGGTTCGCCTCGGCACAACAGCCGCCTCGGCCGCCGGTGCGAGCCGAGGTTGTGATCGATCGCGCCTGCTCCACTTGCCATGAGAACGGCAGTGCCGGGAAGGGACCCGACCGCGTCGCGTTGCGGAAATTGACTCCGGAAGCGGTATATCAATCCCTCACTGCCGGTTCGATGACCAAACAGGCCGAAAGCCTGAGCGATGCCGAGAAGCGATCGGTCGCCGAGTATTTCGGTGGGCGCAAGCTGGGCGTTGCGGAGATCGCCGACGCCAAGGTGATGTCGAACCACT
>JBGPHB010000193.1:0-7354 GCA_041484155.1 Bryobacteraceae bacterium | reverse complement strand
GATGAAATCCCTCCGCCACAGCCGGCCGCGGCTCCCAGATCCTGAATCACCGCGTCCGTTTCCCGGAGGACAGCATCGACTGCCAAGGCAACGCGGCGGCCGCCGGAGCGCAGAATCACAACTTGCAGCGTATCGGGGTCGGTGCCGTTGGACGAATGTTCCAATCCCAGCAAGCCGTGAATGCTTGCGAGAGGCACCGGTTGGCCGTTGAGGACGACAACTGGTTTCCCTTCGACCGTTTCGATACTGGATCGCTTGATGCGCTTCAAACGCTCGATCCCGAGAGTGGGAATGGCAAATATTTGGTTTCCGCAATTCACCACTACGAGCCTGTGGGTTGCAATCGAGAGGGGAACCGAGAGAACAATCGCGGTTCCTCCGCCGGCTATCGGCTGGAGGTCCAGATCTCCTTGAAGGCGTCGGATGGCCTCGTACACCACGGACAGTCCCATCCCCCTGCCTGAGAGGCTGGTCACAGCCGCGGATGTCGAAAACCCAGGGCGGAAGAGAATCCGGGTGAGTTCCTGGGCCGAGCTGTGGGCGGCGTCTGCTTCGGACAGGATTCCCTCTCGGACGGCAACCTCGGCAACGCGCGCGAGGTCCACTCCGCGGCCGTCGTCCTGGATGGTGACGGTCAGCCTCTGCCCGTTGGCGTCGACTCCCAGCGTCACCAGTCCCGCCGGTCTTTTCCCTTTCCCGTTGCGTTCCGCCGAAGATTCGATTCCGTGACTCACCGCATTGCGCAGCAGGTGCATGATCGGATCCTTCAAGGCTTCGAGTACCCGACGGTCGGCACGGACGCCGGCGCTGGTGGCACGAAACTCGATTTCCTTGCCTTCGTCGCGAGCAAGATCTCGCATCATCTTGCGATAGCCTTCCAGTAGACTCTCGGCCGGCACCATGCGCGCCTGCCAAACGTCCCGCTGGAGCTGCTTCGCAAGCTGACGCATGTTCCAGGAACCGCGCTGGTGTAAGCGGCTCGTAGCGCGCGCTTGCCGCGAGACGGAACGCATCCGCTGTTCCATGGAACCCAACAAAGAGGTCAGCCGGGAGATTTCGCGGCGCCCTTCTGAACGGCTCAATGCCGCGGCGGCAGACCGGCGCACCCGCTCACCGTCTTTCTCGATCAGGGCGATGTCTCGCACCAATTTATTCAGCTCTTCTGTGACCCGGTCTTGATGCTGGCTTTCTGTAACCAAGCCCCCGGCTGTCCGAAACAGTCCATCGAAATTTTGAGCGGTGATCCTGACTGTCTGGATCGGCTGAAAGCTAGGAATGGGAACCTGCGAATCCGGAAGCAATTCGGCGGCGACGCTCGTCTGTATACCAAGGACTTGTTCGATGGCTCGTAGCGCTGCTGCGACCGTTTCGGGCGGCCGGTCTTCGGCCAGGGCCGCGATTGAATCCTCGCTTGCGTCGAGAACCTGCTGCACCACCCTGGTTACGTCCTTGTCCAGAGTGCAGTGGCCTTGCCTGACTCGCGAGAACAGCGTCTCCAGCCCATGGGCCAGTCCCTCGATGGGCTGCAGGTCCACCGCGCGGGCCGCTCCCTTGAGACTGTGAGCCCTCCGAAAGACCTCCTCAAGTTCGGGCCCTGCCGGTTGCGCTCCAGTCTTCTCGACCATCGCCAGGAGCGAACGGATCTGCTCCACATGATCGCGGTGCTCGATCTGGAAGGTGGCTAGCAGCTTCTGGTGAATATCCATCAAGACAACTTACCTTTACAGCCGGTATATCTCCACGGCCTTTTGCAGTTGTTGCGATAGGGCCGTAAGGTTCAGCGCCGCCTTTTCGAGCTGTTGGGTGCTGGCGGCGGTCTGCTGGCTGGCCTGCCCGATGTCGCGTACCGCCTGCATGACCTGCGTGAAGCCGATTTGTTGCTGGTTAGAACCCGCGACAATTTGCTGAAAAGCCTGCACACTTTGCTGGATACTGTCCGTCATCGTACGGATGGTGCTGTTTGCGACGTCGGCCTGCTGCTTGCCCGACTCCACCCGTTTGACGGCTTCCTCGGTCAGCATGACCGAGCTGTTAATGCCTTTTTGAATGTCGCCTAGGATCCCGCGTACCTGAATGGTCGCTTCCTTCGACTGATCGGCCAAGTTTTTCACTTCGCTTGCGATCACGGAGAAACTCCGCCCGTGCTCGCCCGCGGCCGCCGCCTCAATGGCTGCGTTCAGCGCCAGCAAGTGGGACTGCTCGGCGAGATCGTTCACGGTTGAAATGATTTCGCCGATGGCTTGCGTCTTTTCGCTCAGGGACACAACGTTCTCGGCGACGGCTTCGGCCTGTTCGCGAATCCCTTCCATGGTTCGCGCCGTGTTCTCCATCGCCTGCACTCCGGCATGACTGGCAGAGGCCGTCGCTTCGGCTGACGCGGCCACTAGTTTTGCTCGTTCGGAGATTTGAGCGCCCGACTGCGTGACCTCCTCCATCGTGATGGTGGTTTGTTGAACGGCCGCGGCCTGTTCTCCGGTGCTGGTGGCCTGTTGCTGGGTGGATGCCAGAATCTCGGCTGAAGCGGAGGTGAGGTTCTCGGTCGCGAAACGGGCTTGGAAGGCTACAGCCTTGAGCCCTACCACCATTTGATCGAGACACTTACCCAGCTCTCCTAGCTCATCGGCGCTTGAGATCTTCGACTGTTGAGTTAGGTCCCCCTCTCCCACCCGTCCCACAAACTGCATGAACGCGGTGAGCGGAACGGTGATGGAACGTTGGATGAGGAGACCGACGACAGAGACCAGGACTAGCGCCACCAGACCTCCCCCAATCATGGCCGTGGAAGAGAATTGCGCGGTTGCCCTCGCCCGTTCGCCGCGCTCCCTTAAGAGCCCGGATTCTTCTCCGTCCATTTCACCGATGGCGCGGCGGATATTGTCCATGAGGTTCTTACCTCGGTCCGTGAGGAGCATCTCAAGTGCCGCACGTTCCCCGCGCTGCCTCCGCACGGCTATAACGTCAGCCAACACCGCGAGTCTCGATACGATCAACGGCTCCAGAGCGGCAATCCGTGTTTGTTGGGTGCGGTTGTCCGCAGTCAGTTCCCGGAGGTCCCGGATGTGACTGTTAATGCCCTTGATTGCGTCGGTGTACGGGTCCAAGTACTTTTCCTCGCCGGTAAGAAGGAAGCCCCGCTGTCCGGTCTCGGCGTCCTTGAGCGAGGAAAGGGTGTCGGCGAGAGTCTCCTTCACCTTGTGTGTGTGCGTGACCCACTCGGCGCTATCCACAAGCTCGGTGTTGGCGCGGTAGGAGACAACGCCAACTGAACCAACGACAATCAGGGCTAGCCCGTAGCCCGCCAGAATCCGGGTTCCAATTCTCATATTCACCTTCATTTGGGTCGAGACTCCTTTGGGGAAAACACAGCCGATAGCATGGTTTCGACGTCGAGCAACCCCAGGGTGCCCGAGGCGAGTGCCTGGAGGTACTGGCCCTGGACGGGAGGGGTCAGTTCATCGGAACGGATCTCACGCAGGTCCTCGACATCGTCGACTTTCAAGGCGCTTTGGCTGCGCAAGATCAAGACCGCCCCGGAATCGGTCGACGGACTTCCAGACAGCACACGAGCCAAGTCGATCACGGGCCGAAGTTCTCCACGCACGTTGATCACTCCAAGAAATTCTGGTGATGCCCCCGGCACTTGGGTGCAACCCTGAAATGGCAGCACTTCAGCGAGTTCCTTGAGCGCGATGGCATACCGTTCCTCCGCCAACCGGAAGATCAGCGCAGGGATGCCCCTGGAAGCGGACTTGTCCGCGGCTTGGGCCTTCGCAAGCAGGACCGCTCGTTGATGGAAAACCGTCTTGATGCGTTCAGGGCTTTCCGAGAGAGCTTCGCGGAGCGAATCCTCACTTATTTGGAGCCGCCTTCGCACTTCTTCCCATCCAATGGAGGCCGTTTTCATGCTCGCATCCTAAGACTTTCAAGCTGCATCAGCGCCAGTTTTCTCAGCTCAGATACCGTGATCCCGTCTGCGTCCGTCACGATCGCATCGCCTGGCAGAGACTCCATCAGGTTCAGAGCGTTATCAAAGCACCGGGCCGCCAGTCGCCATGCGCTGCGCGACCGCAGTAAACGTCCCAAGTGATAGTGGGTTAGGACCGCATGCCGGTCCAGATAGATTGCCCTGCGAAAAGACCGCTCCGATTCGCTGGTATTCCCCATTTGTTCCAGGACCAAAGCATAGTGAAAGTGAACCAGGGCATTAAGATTGTCGGACTCGAGCAATTCTCTGCCATAGCGGGCCGCGTTCTCCCAATCACCTTGGTTGGCGCACTGGCGCAGATCGGCGAGCGTGGGAGCCGGAATTACCTCTTTTGGAATGACGGCGGCCGCTTCCGCATTTTGCGACGGCGGAAACGGCAGCGGTATGTTCGGAAACACGGCGCCTCTCCGAAATCTGGTGCGGTTTGAGCCCGCCTTTGATACAACGTGACCCCAGGAGCATTCACGGCCTGGAAGGACTTGAAACAAGTCATATTCGGCTCGGAAGGACCAACTAACAACCAGGCCCCCGGTGCCAGACAGTCGTGGAACTGCCGAACAATCCTGTGCATCAGTTCCGGACCAAAGTAGATCATCACGCTGCGGCAAATGATTAGATCGAAGTCCGAAGAATCGTTGAGCGGCGGAGGGAATGCGTCTTCCACGAGATTGTGGAATTGAAATGAGACTTCCGCCTTGTACTCACGGGCGATGCGCCAGTGTTTTCCTTTCTCTTCGAAGCAGACCCGCCTCAGGTTCTCCGGAGTGGCGCGAAGAGACCACTCTTCGAATCTGCCTTCGCGTGCGACCGCCAGACATTGCCGGTTGATGTCGGTGCCGAGGATGGACATGTCCCATCCGGACAGCAGATGCGCCAGTTCGCGCCGCAATAGGATGGATAAAGAGTAGGGTTCGGCTCCATCTGCACAGCCGGCACACCATATGCGCAGGCGCCGATTCTTGGTGTTCCGAGTGACGAGAGGCGGCCCAAATGGAGGCGCTCTGCAAAACCCTGGAGCTCGAAGGTTACAGCACCACAGGATTCAACTCGGCGTACGAAGGTCTCAAGGCGCTGCGTGACGGCCAGTTTGACCTCTTACTTACCGACTTGAAGATGCCTGAGATGGATGGTATCACTCTGCTTCGCGCTGCGCTGGAAGTGGACAGGAACCTGGTGGGTATCATGATGACGGGGAATGGCACGATTGCCACGGCTGTCGAGGCGATGAAAGCAGGTGCCCTTGACTACATCCTTAAACCTTTCAAGCTAAATGCGATCTTGCCCGTGCTTTCCCGTGCGTTAGAGGTTCGGCGGCTTCGGATGGAAAACGCGGAACTTGCAAGACGCGTGCGCGAACGCACCGAGGAACTCGAAGCAGCGAACGAGGAACTCGATGCATTCTCTTCTTCGGTCTCGCACGATTTGGGCGCTCCGTTGCGCGGCATCACCGGCTTTTCGAGCATTCTTGAGACGGAATATTCGGCGCAAATGCCCGTGGAAGCCCAAAAACTGCTGAATCGCGTGACGGCGAGCGCCCGCCGGATGGGACAGCTGATTGAGGATTTGCTGCGCTTCTCGAAGCTGGGACGGCAACCGCTGTCCAAAGAGCCGGTCAGAACGGCCGCACTGGTTCAGGAAGTGTTGAACGAATTGCTTAGGGAACATGCCGATCGGCAGTTCCAGATTCGGGTGGATGACCTACCTGGCTGTCTTGCCGACGCCTCGCTACTCAGGCAGGTTTTCGTAAACCTGCTTTCGAACGCGGTCAAGTTCACGCGGAAGAAAGAGATCGCGTCGATCGAAGTCGGTTGCCAAGAGCAAGGGCGCGAAGAAGTTTACTATGTACGAGACAACGGCGCGGGCTTCGACATGAAACACGTAGAAAAGCTGTTTGGAGCGTTCCAACGTTTGCACCGTAGGGACGAGTTCAACGGCACTGGCATCGGGCTATCCATAGTCCAACGGATCATCGTTCGCCACAGTGGCCGGATTTGGGCCGAGGCGGAGGTCGAGAAGGGCGCGACGTTCTACTTCACTCTACCTGCGGTTGCTTAGTGAGTGACCCTAACGTCTACGCTCGCCAAATCAACACCGCGATCTCTTGCTGTCGCACTGCGACCTGGCGTTTGGTGGTGCCGTGAATGCGCGTGTCGGCCCAACGCTCTTCCCACCGATCCAGGTACAACTGCGCTTCTTCCAGACTCTCGAAGCGCAGCCCTTTGAGCGGCGTTTTCTGCGCGTGACCCACGCCCGATTCGACTTTGCCCTTGCGGTCCGGATCTTGAACCCGGCAAGGCAGAGCCACGGCGCCGTAGTGCTTCAGCACGTCGCGGTACAGCGGATTGAGCGAGGGATCGTGGATGTCCGCCGCAAGCACGCCCTCGCGGAGATTGTCGAGCACCACCACGCGAGTCGCGCCACCCAACCGGCGAAATGCCTTCTCGTGCAGCTCGGCCCAAACCCGCGAACTCGATCGGAACACCAGCAGCCGCACGGATTTCCGGCTGTGACCCAGTGTCAGTACGAACAGCCGCGTGCGCCGGTACTTGCCGCTGTGCGGATCGCGCACCATGGGCCCGGTGCCGTAATCGACTTGGGCTTCTTCGCCTGGGGCCGTGACGATCACGACGCGAGCTTCCAGCGCCGGCGATCCGTGTAGTCTCCGTACGAAGCGCTTGACTGAGGCGTAGCGCGCCTGAAAGCCGTGGGTGTCCACCAGATCCTGGTAGATGGCCACCGCGTTACGGCCTTTCGATAGCGCGGCTTCGATAATCTCCCGGTAAGGTTCGCAGGTGCTGGCCGAGGGACTGCGGCCGGGCCGCGGTTCTGGGCCATGGTTTCCACCGGCGGACCCCGCGCCAAAGTCGGTGGACACCTCTATGGCCGGTTTTGCCTGGGATCGGCCCCAACCACCCGGTGGACGTACCGCGATTCCAGCGGCTTTCAGATACCCTGCCGCGGTTTCGCGGCGTATCCGGGTGGCTTGTTGAATGCGCCGCAACGACCATCCCAGTCGCCCTAGCGCGATGACCTGCTGCTTCTTTTCTTCGCTCAAGACATTCACCGCCGGGAGGGTAAACCCTCCGTTACAGTCAATGTCCTGGTTCAGTTATCTCGTTGGCCGCTTTTCAGGTGTCCACCTATGGCCGGTTTTGGGTGTCCCCCGAGGGATGATAGAACGTCTCTTTCTCTATCCAAAGATCGAAGGAATCGGAACCGCTTCTTCTTTTTGGTCCTCAGTTACCTCATGACGCGGCAGGACTTCTTCATAGAGGCTTCCTGCCACTCCGGTCAGTTTCTTATCCGCTTCCTCCTCTTCTACTTGCGGTTCATTCAAAAGTTCTGCAGCCTCGGATAGTTCAAGCTTTT
>JBGPHB010000192.1:0-7368 GCA_041484155.1 Bryobacteraceae bacterium | reverse complement strand
TTCGTAAAGTTCCCAACCCGGTTTGAACGCGACCTTGAACGAGGTTGTCCAGGGCTTCGTGTACGCTACCGGATCCTCAATGATCGCCTCGTAGGACAGCGTCAGAGAATCAGGCCGCCGGAATTTTTCCACGACGTGCAGCTTGTCGCTGGCGGGGTGACCGACGTAGTCCAGCCAACTCCTCGCGTTGAATCCGACGGTATCGACCACCAGCGTGTCGTTTCCTTCCCACCAGCCAACCGATTCTCCCAACCAGGTAGGATTCAGATCCTTGGCATGCTCGCGCCGATCCATGAAGACGACGCGATACATATGGCTGGCGCCCTCGTGAAGGATGACGACGCGATCCGGGAGCTGAATGATCTGGAAAGGATAGGGAGTTCCGGTGTAGCGCGGTACGCCGGGAGGCAGGCAATAACCCTCAGGGTCGTCCTTGGACTCGTTCTTACGGCGCTCCGTGAATTTCTCAAGTCCCCACGGCGTGAACGGAACGTCGACTGCCTTGTCCACGTACTTGGTGTCGGCCCAATCCTGAACCCATATCGGCGCCCAGACGCCCTTGCCGCCGAAATCCACTTTGCCGTCCGGAAGCCGCGGCGCGGGGCCGCCTTTGGGTAATGAAGGCCTGGCTCTGGGCGGAGCGGCATTCAGGCCTCCCACATCGCCCTGAGCGGCGGCCGGCGAAGGCGTCCAGCACAGCATGCTAAACGAAGCCGCTGCTGTTGCCACAGCAGCGGCTATACGACTTCTCATGTTGAACCTTTCTTCAAGTTCCCGCCCGAACACACTACCAGCACGCTAAACGCGAGAGAGCGCGGGAGCGGCAGTTGCTATTGAGTCGGGCCGCCGTCGGTTGTCGAGCCGGCAAACAACTTGCGCCCGTCGCCCAGATTGACCGACCTGGCATTGGCCATCTTGGAGCCGTCCTTCGCGAGATAGCCGCTGACCTTGATGTCGTCGCCGATTTTCATCGAATTCCGGGTCCATCCCTGCCTCATCAGCCCGTTGGGGCTGCCGAGTTCGAGTTCCCAGTTGGTGACCTTGCCGCCCTCTTCTTTCACGTCAATGTAAAAGCGAGCGTGAGGATTCATCCACTCGACTTTGGTGACGGTCCCGTTGAGGCTGACCGGCTTGGACTGATCGTATTCAGCGGCGAACGAGTGATGCGCGAGTACGGGCGCCACTGCCATCAAACTGAGGCCGGCGACCAATACGGCAAATTTAGCTTTCATATGCAATTCCCTCCAAACTTGGCAAGCTGCTTCTGACTCCAGAATGTTACCGGACCCAGACCTGGGCCGTCAACTCTGGTACCTGCCTCAGGGATTATTCTAGCACTTCCCGCGGCATCCGCCAGAATCTTTTGGCCATGTGATACCATCAACTTGGAAATGGTGGACACCAGCGAAGCGACGCGCGCCCAAGTCGAGCGCATCCTTCAGAGCAAGATTTTCCGGACCTCCGAGGTCTTGCGCCATCTCTTGAGCTATTTGGCCGACAAGTCGCTGAGCGGGGAAGCCGACAACCTCAAGGAATATACGATCGGCCTGGACGCTCTGGGCAAGCCATCCTCCTTCGATCCGCGCCAGGAATCGGTGGTCCGCATGCACGCCGGCCGTTTGCGGCAGAAGCTGGCCGAGTATTATCGAACCGAAGGCGCCGAGGATGCGATCGTCGTCGATTTGCCGAAGGGCGCGTTCAAGATCAGCTTTGAGCATCGCCAGTCTGCCCTTCAGCCGCTCACGCTTTCCACGCTGGTGAAGACCGAGCGGCCGGTTGCGGGTTGGCGTCGCCGGGAAACTTTAATGGCCGCCTCCTTGTTAGTAGCCCTGGCCTGCTCGGCATATTTCGGCACGCGGCTGTGGCGAGCGGAACAAGCGGAAGCTTCGGCCTGGACACCGGAGTTGCGGCAGCTTTGGGAGCCGCTCCTGTCTTCAAACCAGCCCCTGCTGGTCTGTCTGGCCACGCCCCTGTTTGTCAGGGTTCCGGGTTTCGGATTCGTTCGGGAGTCCACCACGAACGATTGGGATGAAGTCTCGGATTCGAAGAAACTTTCGGCCGTTGAAGAGGCGATCGGCGCCGGGATGGCACAACCATCCTACGGCTATACCGGAGTGGGCACGGCCAGCGGAGCGTTCTTGTTGGGACAGTTCCTTTCCCCGCGCAAGCAAAACGTGGTCTTGACCAGAGCGAATCTGCTCTCATGGCCGGAACTCACCGAACATAACGTTGTCTTCCTCGGACCCACCACCGGGATTCACCAGACCGAGGACATTCCCATGGGCCTGGAACTGGTGCTCGAGTCGAACGGAATTCGAAACCTCAAACCGCGGCCCGGAGAGCCGGCGTATCTTCCGGATCAGCCTACCCCGGGAGGAGAAGAGAGCGGCGTGAGTCACGCCTTGGTGAGCCGAGTCCCCGGGATGAACGGCCACGGCTCGATTCTCATGCTTTCCGGCAATCAGATCGCGGGCGTGATGGGCGGCGTCCAAGCCTTCACGAACCCCGCTTTGGCGCGGATGTTGGTATCCAAGATCAAGACGGGTTCAGGGGATATCCCCCGTTATTTTCAGGTGGTGCTGAATGTGAGGTCCATGGACAATGTCCCGATCGAGGTTTCTTATATGTTCCACCGGGATTTGTCCGACTCCAAACAGACCTCCGCCGCGCGACCGTAGTTTAAAGCCCGCTCCATTACTGTCGCGGTTCGGTGTCGGTGCTCTGCTCAATCAGCTACTGACTGAACTGCAACCGTGGCGCACGCACTTTTGCGTGCCACGTTCACACTCATGTGAACGCATGGCCAAGCGTTCGCAAAAGTGCGAACGTGGCAAACACAAGTGTTCGCGCCACGATGCCGTCGAGGATCGTTTTGGTTCCGGCCTGTCCGGGTTAGGGAGCGGGTTGAGAGAGGTTACAGACCGGTCACTGACCATAAGCTGGGCTTGGCATCCGGTAAATCTCGTGTAACATGAAATGATCCTGCAACACGCTCTTTAAGGAGGGATACAAGATGAAGCTCTGGTCGAGGCCACTGATCCTGGCTGTCGCTGCAATGACGGTCGTGTGGCTGATTGGTGTCGCGTTGGTCGACCGCGCCGCGGCACAAGCCCAGGCAGCGGCGGCTGCGAAAGCGCAGACGGCGGGAGAGGCCTTCAAGAACGTCAGTACCAGCACGCTCAAGGGACTTCCAGTCGACGATTTCGTCGCCGCTATGGGGGTCCTTTCGGCCGCCCTGGGCTATGACTGCGCCGACTGTCATCCCGGCGCCGGCTCCGACAAGGCGGATTGGGTGATCGACACTCCGAAAAAGAAGACCGCGCGCAAGATGGTCGAGATGGTCGCCACCATCAATCGCACCAATTTCGGCGGAGCCCAGATGGTGACGTGCTTCACCTGCCATCATGGCCACGACTTGCCGGTGACCACGATCGCTCTGGATACTCTATACGGCCCTCCCCTGGACGAGAAAAGGGACATCGTCTTACCGGCTCAGGGAGTGCCCTCCGCGACCCAGACTTTGGACAAATATATCCAGGCAGTCGGCGGAGCGCAGAAGCTCGCCGGACTCACCAGCTTCGTCGCCACTGGGACCAGCCTGGGGTACGAAGGGTTGGGCGGCGGGGGCTCTTTTACGATCTATGCGAAAGCTCCGGATCAGCGCACCACGCTCATCGAGTTCAAGGACCATCCCGAGCGAGGAGATAGCGCCCGGGCCTTCAACGGCAAAGTCGGGTGGATCAAGACACCGCGCGCGTTGTTGAAGGACTACGAACTCATCGGAAGTGAGCTGGACGGGGCCCGGCTGGACGCACAACTGTCGTTCCCAGGGCAGATCAAGACGGCCCTCAACAATTGGCGCGCCGGCCCGCCGGACAGCATCGGTGATCGCGACGTGCAGGTTCTGCAGGGAAGCGGTCCGAGGGGCTTTCTCGCAACGTTGTACTTCGACAAGCAGTCGGGGCTGCTGGTGCGGATGGTGCGCTACGGCACGTCGCCGATCGGCCGCGTTCCCACGCAGGTGGACTTCTCCGACTATCGCGACGTTGGCGGAATCAAGTTCCCCTTCAAATACACGTTCTCGTGGCTGGACGGCAAGGATGCCTTTCAGTTGAGCGACGTCAAGACCAACGTCGCGATTGACGCGGCCAAGTTCGGCAGACCAGCCGCCGCGAAGTAACCTTGCGCCTGCCTTGTGGGGCGAGCTTTTAGCTTGCGAGCCGGCCCCCTGGCCGGCTTTCTTGCGTTTATGGAGCCGAAAGAAAGCCGGCACGAAAGCCGGCTCGCCGGCATGACTGCCCGCCCCACGTCCCGCATCATCCCGGTTCGCAAATGGGCCATTTTGTGCCATCGATGGATGGGAGTCACCTTTTGTGTCCTGTTCTCGATGTGGTTCGTGTCGGGGATCGTCATGATGTATTGGGATTACCCGGACGTGGGATCGGAGGAGCGCCTGGGGCGGTCGCCTGCTTTGGACGGATCCCAGATTCGAATCACTCCGGAGGAGGCGGCTGCCCGTCTTCAGCTTGCCAAGCCCAGCCAGATGCGTATCGCGATGCTCGACGGGCGACCAGTTTACCGGATTTTCGCCGGTCGCGAACAGGCCGCGGTCTATGCGGACGACGGGCAACCGGTGGTGGAACTAGAGCCTCCCATGGCTCTGCGCATCGCCTCGGCCTGGGTCGGTCAGCCGGCGAGCGCTGCGAAATTCGAAGGGTTCAACACGGAAGAAGACCAGTGGACCGTCAGCGGATCGTTCCGCGATCTCCGGCCGCTGCTGAAGTATTCGTGGCCGGACGGCCAAGAGGTCTACGTATCGCAAGTCACCGGCGAGGTGGTGCAGCACACCACGCGCGGGTCCCGCATCGGCGCCTATTTCGGCGCGATTCCGCACTGGCTCTACTTCACGCCTTTGCGGAAGGACGGGGCTCTGTGGAACAAGGTGGTGATTTTGTCGTCGGGGATCGGGACCCTCGCGGCGATTCTTGGATTGCTCGCCGGCATGCTCATGTTCTCGCCTTCAAAACGCTACCATTTCCCGGAGGGCTCCTCGAGCATCCCGTATGCGGGGCAGAAGCGATGGCACACCATGCTCGGCCTGGTGTTCGGCCTGACGGCATGTACCTGGGTGTTCAGCGGAATGCTTTCGATGGAGCCGTTCGAGTGGCTCTCCAGTAGGGCAGATGCCGTCGTGGCAGGCGCGCTTCGTGGCGGCCCGTTGCGATTGGCTCGTTTCGCGCCGAAGCTGCCCCGCGAGGCCCTTGCCGAGGTCGCCTCCGCTCTCAAGGTGAAAGAACTGGAACTGACAACCTTCGCTGGAGAACCCGCGTATCTGGCGCGCGAGTCGCCGCGCCGCTCGCGTGTCATCCCCGTCCGTGGCGCACCGGCGCTGGAATTCGACCGGACCCGGATCGTGGAACTCATCGCAAAATCCAGCCTGCCGCGCGGGCTGGCGGAAGTGCGGGTGGTTACCGACTACGAGGCCTACTACCTGGACCGCCATCATCAGCGTCCGTTGCCGGTACTCTTCGTACGGCTCAACGACAGTCAGGACTCCATGTACTATATCGACCCGAGTACTGCACGGGTCGTGCTAGGCTACACGACGCACTCGCGGTGGAACCGGTGGCTGTATCATGGCCTTCACTCGATCGACTTGCCTTGGTTGTACCGACATAGGCCCGCATGGGACATCTTGGTTCTGGCGCTGATGCTGGGTGGTACGGCGCTCTGCGTGACCTCACTGGTAATCGGATGGCGCCGGCTGCGCCGGAAGGTGACTGGCCGTCACGTAACTTACAATCGGACCGCAACGCCGGTACAATGATGAAGGACCAGCCCTAAATGTCTCTTTTTGAAGTTTGCCAGTGGATTCAGGACAGTTCTGTCGGAACATCAATCCGAGAGTCGGTCCTGATGTTTCCACTGATTGAAACGGCCCACGTGATCGGGCTGACCGTATCCGTTGGCTTTATCCTGATGACAGACTTGCGCCTCATCGGCGCCATTCTGCGGCGCGAGCCTTTTCTGGACGTGCATGAACAGCTTAGGCCGTGGATGATCACTGGCTTCGTCTCCATGTTCCTGAGCGGGGCGCTGCTGTTCTGGTCCGAGGCCGCCAAGTGCTACACCAGCCCGACCTTTCGCATCAAGATTATCTTTCTCATCCTGGCGGGGGTGAATGCGCTAGTGTTTGAAACCACGCTGGGCCGCAGGGCGGCTTCGTGGAATTTGAGCGCCACCACGCCCACGCGGGCCAAACTCACCGGGTGGGCGTCGCTGATCTGCTGGTCCGGCGTCATCATCTTCGGACGGTGGACCGCGTACGGCATGAAGTAAAAAGAGGCCTGGAATGTGGTATCTCCCTTTGTTCAAGTGGTTCGATCAAACCTCGATTAGCGCCGGTATACGGGCCTCCACGTATGTGTTTGCTGTCCTCGAGTGCGTCCACCTAATGGGGATGGTTTTGCTGCTGGGTTCGATCGTGGTCATCGATATGCGTCTGCTCGGATTGGGAATGCGGCGTCAGCCGATTTCGCGAGTGGCTGCGGCGCTGGCGCCCGTAAGCCTGGTCGGCCTCGTCACCATGTTGGTGACGGGCTCCCTTCTGTTCTTGTCCGAGGCCATAAAGTGCTATGGCAATGCGGGCTTTCACTACAAGATGTACTTCCTCTTCCCGGGCCTCTTGGTTTACTTCACACTCCATCGCAGTATCACCAAACGGGATGACGCTCAAATCGGGCCGATCTGGGGCAAGGTGGTGGGTCTTCTTTCGCTCGGGTTATGGTTTGGAGTCGCCCTGGGCGGTCGGGCGATAGGGTTCGTCTAGGATTAACCCCGCCCTAACGGGCGGGGCACCGAGAGTTTCTACATTTCCGAACAGAACCCCGCCCTGACGGGCAGGGCTTGCCGGGGTGTTGCGGATGCACGACAAGCCCCGCCCGTTAGGGCGGGGTGGGCGGGTTAGCGTCCGTCACCAGACTTATTTCACGAACCATGGGGACAGGAGACTAACAGGCCTGCATTTCCGACTTCGACCACCGGCGTGCCTCGACGCCCATCGTGGCCGAAGCCGTAGAATATAGCAGAGGATGTCCACACAAGACGGCAAGCTGCCGTCGGCTGCGCCGAAAGTTGTCGTCGCAACGACGGTGGCGCTCTCCTTCATCAGTTTCTGGCGCGGCGCTTCCATTGTATTGAGCGATCTTGCGTCTTCGGCGTTCTATGCCGGCGGCTCGGCCGAACAGGCCATTGGCAGGTCGGCGCCGTGGTTCGTGCTGGGCGTCATGTTGTTCAGTTTCGCCGTGCGCAGGGTTTACATGGAAAGCTGCTGCATGTACGGGCGCGGGGGCGGAATCGCCCCGTGCC
>JBGPHB010000191.1:0-7400 GCA_041484155.1 Bryobacteraceae bacterium | reverse complement strand
GTCACTTTTTGGGACCCATCAGCCACACCCACTGTGGCGGCGCGAACGACCGACGGCAATTCCATCGAGGTCGGTCTGAAGTTCCGGAGCGATGTCAATGGATTCGTCAAGGGAGTGCGGTTCTACAAGGCGCCCACCAACACGGGGCCGCATGTCGCAAACTTGTGGAACGTCAGTAATCGTGGCAATCTGGCTTCGGCCGTCTTCACCAACGAGACGCCGTCCGGTTGGCAGCAAGTCCTATTCGCAACTCCAGTGCCGGTGACCGCCAACGTGACGTATATCTTAAGCTATTTCGCGCCCCACGGGAACTATGCGTGGGACATCCTCTACTTTGCTTCGCAAGGCGTGGACCGGCCGCCGCTCCACGCGCTGCCCACCAACCCCTCTGGCGGCAACGGCGTCTATACATACACCGTCAGCAGCTCCATGCCGAACACCAGCTACGCAGCAGCCAATTATTGGGTAGATGTTATCTTCAGCACTTCCAGCCAATAGGCCTTATTGCTAGCTGTTTCGGACGCTTTCTCGACTCGGATACGAAGTGCGCATAATCGGGAGAAACGGGGACCCCGGTCGAAATCCCCAATCGACCAACCGGCCTCGTGTATCCAGAATCCATCCAGGTTGTCCGGCACATACCCGCTCGAGGAAACCGGAATGATCGCCAAGGCGCTCCACTGGCTGTATCGGAGTGAGGTCTTCAAGTCATTTGTTCGAAACTTTTCCGCTGCGGTTTTTAACCGCAAGTGTCTGTTACGCCGTGGTGAATTCGGTCAGAAACTGTATTACCGTCCGGCGGAATATCCGGTACTGCTCTTGGGGCCGAGACACTTTGAGCCGGAAACTCTGAGACAATGCTCCGCACTGCTCACGCCTGGCGAGAACATCCTGGATGTAGGGGCGAACATTGGGCTGACGGTCCAGCGTTTCGATGGAATTCTGAAGGGACACTGCAGAGTCTGGGCGTTCGAGCCATCCCCACACAATCTTGAGTTGCTGCGACGGAATGTCCAGTACATGGGTTCTCGCGTCACGATTTGCGACTCGGCACTTGGCGGCGACGAGGGCCAGGTCCGCTTTCTCGAAGAACTTCGCCGCGGAGGCAGGTCGCGCCTAGCTAATCTGGAAGGTGACGAACAACCGGCGGAGCCGGCTCCAGAAAACCAACAGATTATCCTGGTAACGCTGACCTCCATCGATCGCGTAGTTCGATCGGACGCCCTTTTGAAGCCTACCCTGATCAAGATCGATGTCGAAGGCGCCGCCGCAGGCGTATTGCGTGGCGCGCGGGAAACGCTGGAGCAGTACAAACCGGTGGTGTTCTGCTCGTTCCATTCGGGAGCGGAGAAACAGGGTGTGCTGGACGTCCTTCGTCCCGCAGGGTACCGCGGACTCTTGATTCATCCGGACCGAAGTCGCGAGGTGGTCGATCTAATGCGTGCAACCGACGTGTTTGTCCATCCAAGCGATCCCCGTACCTGCGCCTGTCCGCCGGCAATTCGGACGCAACTTGTGCCGCTAGCGGGCACAGAAGACTAACCTATGGAAAGGAGTGCTCTCGGTTCCCTTGGTGGGAGGAGGATCAAATTGTGGGTTTCGTAAACCTTCTGAAAATCGCCCAGGTGACCTTCTTGCTGTGTTGTGTGCCGCTGGTTGGAGCGGACTACTTTACGGCGCCGGCAGCCAGCTCCCATCGGGCTGCTTCAGCCCCGAGGGCGGGGAATCTGCTAGCCCCTCCAGTCGGGCTCCGTGGAGCGAGTCCCGCCGGCAGCCCACAAGGGGATGGTTCGATTACCCGACCATGGGACCTACAGACCGCCTTGAATCAACCGGCCGCGGTCCAACCGGGGGACACAATCTGGCTGCGGGGAGGCACCTATACGGGAGCGTTCACCAGCGTTTTGACGGGAACGCCGGGCAAGCCGATCATCGTGCGCCAGTACCCCGGAGAGCGGGCGACGCTGGATGCGGCGACCCTGGACGCGAACTTCGGGACCGGCATTCATACGCTGAATATTGCGGGCGCGTACGCCTGGTACTGGGGTTTCGAAGTGATGAACTCCAACTCGACCCGGGAGACCAACGTGTTCCTTAACAATTTTCGCGGGGACGCGGTGTGGATCACCGGCGCGAACACGAAATGCATTAATCTGATCGTCCACGATGCGGACCAGGGGTTCAGTTTCTGGGAGCCCGCTATCAATTCGGACCTGTACGGCAACCTGATCTATAACAACGGGTGGATCGATCCAACCCGTACTCGCGGCCATGCGATCTATTCCCAGAATCAGATCGGGACCAAGCTGCTGAGTGATAATGTTATGTTTGCTGGTGGATTCAATATTGGACTACAGATCTACGGTACCTCCGCGGCTCACTTGGACAACTATGACCTGGAGGGGAACTTTGCAGCGGTCAGCGGCGGGCAGAACTACGAGCTGGGGGGCCAGGAGTCCAATATTGCCCATAACCCGATCCTCAACAACAACGTTTCCTACTTCCCGTTCAATCCGATTACGGATGGAAGCAACGCGAACAATCTCGGCTACACGGCCGGATGCGCCAATCCGGTGGTGACCAACAATTACTTTGGTTACGGAGGTCTGCGATTTGTATCCTGCTCCAACATCACGCTGAGCGGCAACACGTTCTACGGGGTGACTGATTTTTACGGATCGGATGAGGGCGTATATACGAAGGCGTCGTTTCCCAACAACACTTTCCACGGCACGACCCGTCCGAAGGGTATCAAGGTGTTCGTGCGTCCGAACCAGTATGAAACGGGACGCGCCAACATCGCGATTTTCAACTGGGACCTGGCCAACACCGTCAACGTGGATATCTCCAAGATCGGCTTGCAGCCGGGGGATGCCTATGAACTGCACAACGCCGAAGATTACTTTGGCGATGTCGAGAAAGGTACCTGGGACGGCAGCAGCCCGCTGGTGGTCCAGATGAACGGCCATACCGTGGTAGCGCCGATCGGCTGGACTGCGACGCCCACTACTTATCCGGAATTCGGGATGTTCATCATTCAGAAAACGGTGACGCGGCGCCCGCCGCAGGTTCAAAGATAGGCACACGGGTTGCCGTGGCTACCGTCATGAATCCCTCCCCCAAAATCGAATCCAGGACAGCCGATATCGCCGTCATCGGAATGGCCGGACGTTTTCCGGGCGCTCGCGATATCGAGCAATACTGGGAAAATCTTTGCAACGGCGCCGAGTCCATCCGGTCCTATTCGGAAGCAGAGCTGCGCGCGGCGGGTGTGAGCGAGGCATTGCTCGCCAACCCGAACTACGTGAAAGCCGGAGCGCCGCTCGCAGACCTGGATGCCTTCGATGCCGCGTTCTTCGGGATCAATCCCAAGGACGCCGGCATCATGGATCCGCAGCATCGTCAGTTCCTCGAATGCGCCTGGGAAGGCTTGGAGCATGCCGGACACACTGCGGAGGGATTCCAGGGCATGATCGGCGTCTTTGCCGGATGTGGCCCGAATTCGTACCTGCTTCATAATCTCTTCACGACCAATAATCTGATTGAAACGGAAGGTCTCTTCGCGCTACGGCATACCGGAAACGACAAAGACCTGCTGGCGACGCGCGTCTCCTATCAACTTAATCTTCACGGCCCAAGCCTCAGCGTACAGACCGCCTGTTCCAGCTCTCTGGTTGCGGTTCACGTTGCGTGCCAGAGTCTGCTGAACTTCGAGTGTGATCTCGCACTGGCCGGGGCGGTCAGCATCGAGATCCCGCACGGGACGGGATATCTGTATCGCGACGGCGAAGTTCTGTCGCGCGACGGCAAGTGCCGCGCTTTCGATGCAGAATCCAGTGGCACGGTATTTGGGAGCGGCCTCGGCATCGTGGTACTCCGCCGCCTGGAGGATGCCATCGCAGCAGGCGATACCATCCACGCGGTGATCAAAGGATCGGCGATCAACAACGATGGCGCCCGCAAAGTGGGCTACCTCGCGCCCAGCGTGGATGGCCAGATTGACGTGATCGAGGCGGCGCTGGCTGCGGCCCAGGTTCCCACCGAATCCATTGACTATATCGAAGCCCATGGCACGGGCACCAGAGTAGGAGATCCCATTGAAATTACCGCGCTCGGTGAAGTTTTCGCGGGCCGCGGCCGTCCGTTATTCGTCGGCGCCGTGAAGACCAACATCGGCCATCTGGATACCGCATCCGGCGTTGCTGGATTGATCAAGACGACGCTGGCGCTGGGCCGGGGCCGGATTCCACCCACACTTCATTTTGCGAGCCCCAATCCGCTGATCGATTTTGAAAAAGCTTCCATCCAGTTCGTGAACCGGGCCATCGACTGGCCCCGCACCGGCCATCCGCGCCGTGCCGGAGTCACCTCTCTGGGCATTGGTGGGACCAACGCACACATCATCCTCGAACAGGCGCCGGAGTTGGCAGAACCGGAGACGCGTCGCGGGCTCCACTTATTGACGCTTTCGGCTCGATCCGCCGCGGCTCTCGATACCGCGACCCACAACCTCGGGCGATATCTGGATCGCAATCAGGAGTTGTGCCTGGACGATGTCGCCTACACGCTGCACGTCGGCCGGCGACAATTCCCGCACCGGCGCACGATTCTCTGCCGCAACTTGCCCGAGGCGGTGCAGTCGATAAACGCGGTGGATCCGGCGTGGGTGGCGTCCGGGGAAGTCCAGGAACCCGCACTTCCAATTACCTTCCTGTTCCCCGGACAAGGTTCGCAGTATGTAGGCATGGGCCGGGAGCTCTACGAAACCGAACCGGTATTTCGAGAATGGATCGACAGGTGTGCTGAAACGGCCGGGAAACACTTGGGTTTCGACCTCCGTCAGGTACTCTATCCGGCTCCTGACCTTGCGGAGTCATCGTCCGAATCGATCCGCCAAACCTGGAATACCCAGCCGATCCTGTTCGCGGTGGAATACTCGCTGGCACAGCTCTGGATGTCCTGGGGTGTGCACCCGGCGAGCATGTTGGGTCATAGCATCGGCGAGTATGTGGCGGCGTGCCTGGCCGGAGTGTTTTCTTTCGAAGACGCGATCGAACTGGTATCGATACGCGGCAGGCTGATGCGAGAGGTGCCCGCCGGAGCGATGCTGGCCATTGGCCGCGGTGAAACCGAGATTGCCGGCTTTTTGAACGGCAACTTGTCGCTCGCAACCGTGAACGGGCCGGACCAATGCGTCGTCGCCGGAACAGCATCGGCCATCGACTCATTCGAGCGAGAGTTGACCACTCGCGGAATTGCTTCCAGCCGGCTGCAGACTTCACACGCGTTCCACTCTCACATGATGGACCCCGTTCTGGAGCCGTTCCTCCAGGCAGTGAAGCGGATCAAGCTGAGCGCGCCGGCGATTCCCATCCTCTCGAATGTTACCGGCGCCTGGATGACTTCCGCGGAAGCCACCGATCCGCAATATTGGGTGAAGCAACTGCGCCGGACAGTCCGCTTTCATGAAGCACTGGAGGTCCTGCTGGGAGGGTCCGTGTTGCTGGAGGTCGGACCTGGGGCCACTCTGGCCGCGCTCGCCAGACAACGGACCAACGGGAACGCCAGCCGGAAGGTCTTTTGTTCCCTGCCGCGGCAAACAGAATCCACAAGCGATGGGATGGTCGTGTACTCCACCTTGGGCGCGCTGTGGGCCTGCGGCGCGCCGGTCGATTGGCGGTGCTTTCACGCCCACGAGCGCCGGCGGCGGATTCCGCTCCCGGCGTATCCGTTCGAAAAGCACCGATTCTGGATTGGGCCCAAGGGCGGGTTGGACACGCCATCCGTTTCACCTCGCAGTCCAGAAGATTGGTTTTATCGATTCGCCTGGCGAAAGACGGCACCGCCCGCCGCGGCTGCTCATAAGGGTCCATGGCTTCTGTTTACCGGGTCTCAGGCGATCGGGGAGAAGGTCGCCCAGGATTTGCGAAGCAAAGGCGCTGACGTCACTACGGTCCGTATCGGGCCAAGCTTCGCCCGAACCGGTCCTGGCTCTTTCATCGTCAACCCGTCTTCATCCGGAGATGTCGAAACACTCGTCGAAGAGCTCGCGGAACGTCAGATCCCTGGCAAGATTCTCTGGCTCTGGCCGATCGAGGATGCCTCGTCTTCGAAGGCGTCTTTGGAACTGTGTTTTCATAGTCTGATTTCCGTTGTGCAGCGATTGATGGCGCGTGTTCCTGAACAGCGAATCGACGTCGGCCTGGTTTCGACGCGGTCGGTGTCTGTCCATGGGGAGCTGGTTCTCAACCCGGAAGGCGCCACGCTGGCCGGCGTCTGCCGTGTCGCACCACAGGAATACGCGCGGCTGCGTTGCATACACATCGACGTCGATCAAACCGGCCCGGTCGCGCTCGGGCAAGCCCTCGTGACCGAGATGTCGGGGGACCTTCGCGACGCGGCGATTGCCTACCGCGAAGGTATACGGTGGACCCAGAATCTCGAGCCGTGCCGCCTCGAGCCGGGGACCAGCCGTCTGCGAAAACAAGGTGTCTATCTGATCACCGGCGGACTCGGCGGCTTGGGCCTGGCGGTAGCGGAATGGCTCGCGCGTGTGTATCAGGCTCGCCTGGTGCTGGTTAGCCGCGACGCCGAGTCGCGGGTCCACGAGTATAGGACCGAGTTGGAGAGTCTGGAGCGTGCGGGAGGCGAGGTGCTGGTTTGCTCCTGTGACGTGACCGACCCTGAATCGCTGCGACAAGCGCTCGCGCTTGCCCGCGAGCGATTTGGGTCGATTCAGGGAGTGATCCATGCAGCCGGCGTTCTCGACGACGGGATCATTCAACTGAAATCCCCGTCGACTGCCCTGCGAGTCTTGAAGCCAAAGGTGGAGGGTGCTCGCGTTCTGGCTGACGTGCTCCGTGATACCCCGTTGGATTTTCTGGCGTTGTTTTCCTCGATCAGCTCCATTGCGCCGCCGGCGGGCCAGGTGGACTATTGCGCCGCGAACGCCTATCTGAATGCGTTCGCGCAGAGCCGCCCGGCTTCCGAAAACGTAATTGCCATCGGCTGGGCGGGATGGAGCGAAACCGGAATGGCGGTTCGCGCGGATCAAAGACACGGCACGGCACTTGCGGCCTCGCACCCGCTCCTGGAGCGGTTGGAATTAGATACGGACTCCGAGCTGGTGTACTCCGGATCGCTGAGCGTGGAGCGGCACTGGGTCCTAAGCGAGCATCGATTCCGGGGCGGCGACTCGCTCTTGCCGGGCACCGCCCACCTGGAACTTGCCGTGGAAACGGTCCGCCGCACCATCGGGGATCAGCCGGTCACGCTTGAAAATTTCACGTTTCTGGAGCCGTTTCGGGTATCTCCCGATCGCGCCCACCAGTTCCGGGTCAAGCTGCACCGGCTGGAGTCGGGCTTTGAGTTTTCTACCGCCCGGCGCGACACGACTTTCG
>JBGPHB010000190.1:0-7403 GCA_041484155.1 Bryobacteraceae bacterium | reverse complement strand
TCGGCGGCCGAGATGCTGCATCAGAAGCGTGTGATCGAGGAGGCGGTGTGGTCGAATCCACAGATGGAGCAATTCCTAGCTGCGGACGACAACCCGGGTCTCGCCGTCACGCTGTTCGACCTGGTGAAGACCTTCCAAGCCGTGCTCGACCGCGCCAAGGATCGCCCGATTTTCGAGGTCGGGAGCGAAGATATTTCGGTGCCGGACATGATCCGCTACCTGCGGAGCGTCTTTGAAGGCCAGGACACCATTTCGGCGCGTGATTTGTTCGAACGGCAGCGCAGCCGCCGCGCCATGATCTGTTTGTTCCTCGCGGTGCTCGAGTTGGTAAAGCTGCAGGCCCTGGGCCTGGTCCAAAAGGACGCGTTCGGGGAGATCGGGCTGAAGCGCCTGAAGGGATTTGAATCCGCCTTCGCCTCCGAGCAGGTGATGACCGCGATCAATCAAGGATACAGTTAAAGACCATGGAAGAAATGGATGTGACGCAACTGGCGGAGGAGCGTCCCTTCGCCGGCGAAGACGCGCAACTGAAGGCCATGCTGGAAGCGATCGTCTACGTGACGGACGAGCCGCTTTCGGCGCAACAGATGGCGGCGGCGCTGGGCCATCCGATCGACAAGATCAAGCGGCTCCTGGACCAACTCTTGGAGGAATATGGCCGGCCCGACCACGGTCTTACCATACGCGAAGTGGCGGGCGGCTATCAGATGGCCACGAAGGCGGAACACCACGAAGCCGTGCGCGCGTTCGTCAAGAAGCTCACGCCGCCCCTGAAACTGTCGCTCCCGGCGCTCGAGACACTGGCCGTGGTCGCCTATAAACAACCGGTCACCGCACCCGAGATCATGGATATCCGCGGCGTCCAGGGCGCGGGTGTGCTGAAGACGCTGCTCGAGCGCAAGTTGATCGCCGAGTCCGGACGCAAGAACGTGGTCGGCAGGCCCATTCTATACAAGACCACCAAGGAGTTTCTGGTACAGTTCGGCTTGAAGGACCTGAACGAGCTGCCGACGCTCAAGGAGTTCGAGGAGTTGGGCCGGCTGGAGATCGCCGAGCCGGAGGCGCCAGCAGCGGCAGAGCCTGAAGTAGCGCCGGAAAATGGCTGAGGAGCGTCTTCAAAAGATCCTTTCGCAGGCCGGCGTTGCGAGCCGCCGCAAGGCGGAGCAACTCATTGTCGAGGGACGCGTCACCATCAACGGCGCGGTCATCACCGAGCTCGGCTCCAAGGCGGACATCGAGAGCGATCACATCAAGGTGGATGGGCGCCTGCTCCGTAGGCCGAAGCGGTACTCCTATTTCGCCCTGAACAAACCCAAGAATTGCATGACCACGGTGTCCGACCCGGAGGGCCGCGAGACGGTGATGCACCTGATGCGCGGAGTGAAGGAGCGCGTTTTTCCGGTGGGCCGGCTCGATTATCACAGCGAGGGTCTGCTGCTGCTGACCAACGACGGTGAATTCGCGCATCGCGTCACTGCGCCGGCGAGCCACCTGAAAAAGACGTATGTGGTGAAAGCCACCGGGCCGCTGACCGAGGAGCAGGAACGCGTCTTTCGCGAGGGCATTCCGCTGCATGGCCGCAAAACGTCCCCCGCCGAGCTGAAACTGATCAAGCACGGCGCCAATCCGTGGTACGAGGTTCGCATTGCCGAGGGCCGGCAGAACCAGATTCGCGTCATGTTCAAGTACTTCGGACGACTGGTGGAAAAGCTGCGGCGCGTGAAGATCGGGTTTCTGGAACTGGACCTGCCTCCCGGCCGGTATCGGGTGCTGACGCCCAAAGAGATCGAGCGGTTTCGCAAACTGCTGAAGATGGATGATGCCAAACATTCCTGAGCTTCTGAAATCGGCCCGCACCATCGCCGTGGTCGGATTGTCCAGCAATCCCGTGCGGCCGAGCAACGGAGTGGCGGCGTATCTCCAGCGGGCGGGTTATCGCATCATCCCGGTGAATCCGAATGAGACGGAAGTGCTGGGCGAGAAGTCCTATCCGCGTCTTGAGGATGTTCCGGAAAAAGTCGAGATTGTCGACGTCTTTCGCCGATCCGAGCATGTTCCGGAGATCGTCGAGTCGGCGATCCGGATCGGGGCCAAAACGGTGTGGATGCAGGAGGGCGTCATCCACGAGGCCGCGGCCGAACGCGCGCGGGGCGCGGGGCTCAACGTGGTGATGGACCGGTGTCTCCTAAAGGAGCACCGCAAAACCGCGCAGTAGAATGTGCAAACCGGGACTGGCTGAATTTCGCCGCCTTTGCGAAATTCGAGCCAGTCCCCTTTTGCGATTCCTAACCCGGGTGTCCTGGGGGATCGGCATCCTGGGCATCGAACGTTACTTTGTCGTAAATCTCAGCGAGCGCGATGTGGCAGCCGAGCCCTTCCAAGTTGCACGCCGCGAAGCCCGTGATGATTAACCCGTGAGGGAGCGAGCCTCCCGATATGGCGTATACACGTCCCGCGTAATACTCGTTTCTGAACTCGGCGGCGCGCTCGGTCTCGAGATACTGTTCGGGTGTGATGCGCGGTTGCGCGTGTGCCGACATATCTCTAGCTAGTGTAAGCGAGGCAGGCCGGGGGCCTGCGTTACGCGGAGAAGGCTTCTTCCGGCGGCGGTTCGTTCACTACCAGCCAGAACAATCCAATTTGCTTGATCGCGTTTTGGAACTGCTCGAAATCGACCGGTTTCTGGATGAAAGCGTTGGTTCCGGATTTGTATCCTTCCACTACATCCTTCTGCTCCTTGGAGGAGGTGAGGAGCACGACGGGAATTGCCTTGGTGCGCTCATCCGCCCGGACGGCCTTGAGGACCTCGATCCCATCCACCTTGGGAAGCTTAAGATCCAGCAGAATCACGCTGGGCCGGTCCGTCACCGGGCGGCCCTGATGCGCGCCTCGGCCAAAGATGAAGTCCAAGGCCTCCTTGCCATCCTCAGCGACATGGATCGAATTGGCCAGCCCGTTGTGACGCAAGACGTGGACGGTCAATTCGACGTCCGAAGGATTATCGTCTACGAGCAAAACCTGGACGCTTTGGACTGGAGTCATTGCTTGCCTCTCATTACTTAGATTCCGGAATCGTGAAGAAAAACGCCGCGCCCTGGTCCAGTTCGGCTTCCGCCCAGATGCGGCCTCCATGCTTGTGGATGATTCGCTGGACGGTGGCCAGCCCCACCCCAGTGCCTTCAAAGTCCTGCGCCTTATGAAGCCTTTGAAAGACGCCGAAGAGTTTCCCGGCATATTGCATATCGAAACCAGCTCCGTTGTCGCGAACGAAAAAGGCCCGTTCCCCTTCAATGGTTGTTTGTCCCACCTGAATCACGGCGGGATGGCGGCCCCGGGTGTACCTGATCGCATTCGAGAGGAGATTTGCGAAGACCTGCTTGAGTAACCCGGCATCGCATTCCAGGCTCCCCAGTTCCTCAAGATGCCATTCGATCTCGCGGCCCGCCACTTCAGGCTTAAGATCCTCAAGCGCCGCGTCGATCAACGGGGCCAATGACGCCGGCCTTCGGGCGAGCTGGCGCCGGCCGATTTTGGACAGATTGAGCAGATCGTCAATCAGCTCCCCCATTTGTTGGGCGCCATCCATGACTTTTCGTATATACCTTTGCGATTCAGGAGTCAGCTCCGAGCCGTGCTCCTTGACAAGGATGTTCGAAAATCCGGCGATCTGACGCAGGGGAGCGCGCAGGTCGTGCGAGACGCTGTAACAAAAAGCCTCCAGTTCGGCGTTGGAGGCGGTCAGAGCTTCGGTGCGCTCGATCACGCGGCGTTCCAGGTCTTGATTCAGCCGTTGAATCTCTTCCTGCACTCGCTTGCGCTCGGTGATATCGCGAGTAATACTGGACGTTCCCAGGATTTCTCCAGTCTCGTCCTTAATGGGCGATAGGGTGAGGTGGGCGCTAAACTGTTCGCCGGTCTTGCGGACGCGGGTGGTTTCAAACGAACTGACGCGCTCTCCCCTTTTGATGCGCTCTATCATCGCAGGCGTCTCGCTGGACACGCCGGCGGGCGCCAGCAGGCTGACCGAACGGCCGAGGATTTCTGCTTCCCGATAGCCGTATACCCGTTCGGCAGCAGGGTTCCAGGTTGTTATCCGCGAGTCAAGATCCAGACTTGCGATGGCGTCATTGGAACAGGCCACGATCGCCGCCAAACGGGCCAGGCTGTGATTGGCTTCGGCAAGCTGGGCAGTGCGGGCATCCACGCGGCGTTCCAAATCGGCGTTGAGCTCTCGAACTTCGTCCTGGTGGCGCTTGCGTTCCGCGATCTCGTGTTGCAACTCGGCCATCACCGACTCCGCCTGCTTGGCGGAGCGAATCAAGGCGAGGGTCTTGGGGACCAGTGGAGGCAGCACGAGAGCGGTGAGGACGGACGCAGTCGCAGTCACCAATTTAACTGCTCCGGAGAGCCAATAGAAGGGTGTCCAGAGCGTCCAAACTTCCATGAAATGCGTTCCGCCGCAGGCGACAATGAACGCTCCGAAGCACACGAACATCCAGGAGAAGGGGATATCGCTCTTGGCCCGGCGCACGAGGTAGACGAGCGTTGACGAAATAGCGACGTAGGAGACACCGATCGCGAGGTCAGTGAGCAGGTGGAGCCGGACTAGGGCCGGGATCCAGAGATAGCAATGCCCATGCGGCAGGAAGCCGTCGCTATCCAACAGGTGGCTCAGAGAGTAGAACATTTATCAGATACTTGATGGGGAGTCCCGGATGCTCCTAAATCCCTCTTCGGCCTGAGGACACGAGTCTGTGAGCTAGACCATTTTTGGGGGTTGCTGTAGCCGCCTCCCTAGCAGTCCGTGGTAGCAGTCGGGTGGATGTCGAAGGATGCAGGCCCTGGCCCCGTGGTTCGTGAAATAAGTCTCAGATTACGGACGCGACCCCGCCAGGGCGGGGTTCTGCTTCACAAAATGTAGAAACGCTGCTGGATTTCTTATTAGAAGTTCTGGGACAGGAGACTAGACGTGGGCCGACGCCGTAAGCAAGCGAGCATTCTGAAAATGCTCTAAGTAGACTTTTTCGAAGAACGTTCTCCATCTGGCCGATAAGGAACTCTGTGCCGGAGCCAGTTGAGCCTTGTGCTCTTTTCGCCTTAATCCTCGAGGATCGGGAGCCGGACTTCGAACTGGTTGCGCACGAACTTCAACACGCCGGCTACGCGACTCGCTGCCAGCGCGTGGAGACTGAGGCGGATTACCTCGCTCAGCTCGAGCTGAAGCCGGGCCTGATCCTGGCGGACTATGAATTGCCGGGCTTCAACGCGTTGCGGGCGTTGGAGCTGCTGCAAGCGCGGCGGCTCGACATCCCGTTCATCGTGCTCACCGGCGTCGTCAGTGAGGACGTGGTGGTGGAGTGCATGAAGCAAGGCGCCGCCGATTACTTGCTCAAAGATCGCCTGACCCGCCTCGGGCCGGCCGTGAAGCGCGCCCTAGAGGAAAAGGAATTGCGCCATCAGAAGCGGCAAACGGATGCCGAACTCCGGAAGAGTAACGAGCGTCTTCAAAGCCTGGTGGAAACCACCAAGGCGATTCCCTGGGAGTTCGATCTGGAAACCCAACGCTTCACCTATGTCGGGCCTCGGGTCGTAAGCCTGCTGGGCCATCCGCTGGAAGACTGGCATGCGCCGGGGTTCTGGGACACGCACGTCCTCCCGGAGGATCGAGGAGCGCTCACCAACCTGCGGAGCGCCTCCAGTTCGTTGTCAACCGACTCGGAATTCACCTGCCGCATGCTGACACGGAATGGTGCAACCGTCCATCTGCACTGTGTGGTCAACGCGCCGGCTAGTGTCAGCCATGCCCGGGTGTTGCGCGGCTTCATGATGGATATCAGCGAGCTGCGGAAAATGCAGGATTCCCTGGCTCAGCAGGCAGAGGACCTGGCGCGGTCCAACGCTGAACTGAAGCAATTTGCCTACGCCGCATCGCACGACCTACAGGAACCTCTCCGCATGGTGGCCTTCTACACGCAACTGCTGGCCAAGCGGTACAAGGGACGGCTCGATTCCGACGCCGACGAGTTTATCGGGTTCGCCCTGGACGGCGCTACCCGGATGAGCGATCTGATTAAAAGCCTGCTGGCGTTCTCGCGTGTGAGCACGCGGAAGCCTGAGTTGGCTCCCATCGATAGCGAGGCGATCTTCGGCGAGTCGTTGGAGCTCCTGAGACTGGCGGTGAGCGAGAGCCACGCCACCGTCACTCACGACCCGCTGCCGGTGGTGACCGCGGACGCCTCGCAGCTTCGCCAGGTGTTCCAGAATCTTGTCGGAAACGCCATTAAGTTCCGCGGCGAAAGACCGCCCTCCATCGCCGTTTCGGCCCGCGAAGAGGAAGCCGCCTGGCACTTCTCGGTACAGGATGACGGAATCGGTATTGAGCCCCAGTACTTCGACAATATCTTTACCATTTTCCAGCGACTGCACACCAAGGAAGAATACGAAGGGTCGGGCGTCGGGCTGGCCATTTGCCGCCGAATCATGGAGCAGCATAAAGGGCAAATCTGGGTCGAGTCCCAACCCGGGGCGGGAGCGACGTTTCATTTCACGATTCCCAAGCATCACCAGCTGCAGGTTTGATATGCCGAATGACACCCCCTTGGAGATCCTGCTGGTCGACGACAACTCCGGAGACGTCCGGATGGTCGTCGAGGGGCTCAAGGACACGCTTCCAGCGGCGAGGCTGAGCGTGGCCAGAGACGGGGACGAGGCCATCCGATTCTTGCGGCGGGAAGGAGTCCATGCCGCCGCTCCGAGACCGAATCTGATTCTGCTCGATCTGCGCCTGCCCAAGAAGTCCGGTTTCGAGGTTTTGGAAGACATCAAGAAGGATCCTGCCCTGGCCAAGATTCCGGTGATGGTGCGATCGTCCTCGGAAGCGCCGGCCGATATCGACAAGGCCTATGCTCTACACGCCAATTGCTACATGATCAAATCGGCCGGTCTGGACGAGCTCAGCAGAACCATGAAGGTTCTGGCTGACTTTTGGATGACGGTCGTAAAACTTCCAGAAGGAGAATCCCATGCAGGGCGGCGTAGCTAAGGTTCTGGTGGTCGAGGAAAGCTCCGAAGACCTGCGCATCGCCTGGGAACTGCTGGTAAAAACCAAGGCAGTCTCCATGGGTCCTTTTGACATTCTGCTGGTTGACGACAATCTGGCGGATGTCCGGATGGTCGTCGAGGGTTTGAAGGAGACCATTCCCACCGCCCGGCTCAGCGTAGCCAAGGACGGCGCGGAGGCAATTCACTTTTTGCACCAGGAAGGCAGGTATGAGACCGCGCCCAGGCCGGATCTGATTCTTCTGGACCTGCGGCTGCCCAAGAAGAGCGGGTTCGAAGTTCTACGAGAGGTTAAGGGGGACCGGGCGCTAGCCAACATCCCGGTGGTGGTCCAGACCTGCTCG
>JBGPHB010000189.1:0-7404 GCA_041484155.1 Bryobacteraceae bacterium | reverse complement strand
GTGACTCGGCCGACCACGTCGGCCGTCGTGACCTGAGCGGGCAAAATACCCGGAGCCAACAAAACTGTCAAGAGAACTACGGCAAGATACAGCGATATGGTGTTTGACTTCATGGTCCCCTCCCAAGAGCCGACTTAGATTTTGCACCCCAGCGAGGGGAGTCTACGCTGAGTCCGGGCAGGGAGTCCTTTGTGAGGTCGAAGGAATAGAATAGGGAACCCTAAGAAAGGCCAAAGATTGGGAGTATTCTTAGACGTTCCTTTGTCTTTGCAAAGGACGGGCTGTCCCGATGCCCTTATACTAGCTCGGAGGTGAGAGATTTGCCTTTAGAGCCAACCAGCCTATGTGGCTAAAGATTTGCGTTTTGGCCCTGCCGCTGATCCAACCGATGGCGGCTCAGCAGCCGCAAAACCCGGCCTTGGCGGGGAATGATGCCAGCGAGTCTCTCCTCCGGACGAACCCATTCACTTCGGATGTCGATCTTCGCCAGGGCGAGGCCTTGTTTCAGACCCACTGTTCCTACTGCCACGGGGTGCATGGCGAAGGAGGGCGCGGGGCGGACCTCACCGCCGGGGTCTATCGGCAGGGAGGTTCGGATTCGGACCTCTACAAGACGATCCGCACCGGAGTTCCGGGGTCCGAGATGCCGGCCGTGCAAATCACGACTGACGAAACGTGGAAGATCGCCGGCTTCGTGAAGCGCATTGGATCGCGGGGCCTCTTGGAAAAAGCGGCCGGAGACCCCCAGGCGGGCCGGGCGGTCTACGAGAAGAGCGGATGCGCCGCGTGTCACCGGATCGGCCGTGAGGGGCAGGATCTGGGACCGGACATCACGGATATCGGGCGGCGGCGGGGGTTGAGTTTTCTGGAGGAATCGATTCTAAAGCCAGAAGCGTACATTCCCAACAATTATCGGGCGATTCAGCTCGTGCTGAAGTCCGGGCGAACCGTGGTTGGTATCCGGCTGAATGAAGACGATCTCTCCGTGCAGTTGCGCGACACCGGCGGCGACCCGCGGTCTTTTCTAAAACAAGACGTCAAGGAGATTCGTTACAAGCAGCCCGCGCTGATGCCGTCTTACCAATCATCGCTCGGCAAGAAGGAACTCGCGGACCTGGTCGCGTATCTGAATTCGCTGAAAGGGGCGCAATGAGAAGGAACTTCGCATGGCTGATCGCGGCGGCTTGGGCGCTGGGCGCGCAAGGGCTTCCAGTCACCTACGAAAGACTATTGAAGGCCGATCAGGAGCCCGGGAACTGGCTCATGTATTCGAACACCTACAATAGCTGGCGGTACAGCCGCCTCGGCCAGGTCAACGCGCAGAATGTTAAAAACCTGCACGTGAAATGGCTGTTCCAAGGCAGGCACGTGGAAAAGTTCGAGACGACTCCGCTAGTGGCCGGCGGGATCATGTACCTCACGCGGCCTGAGAACGCGATCTATGCGCTGGATGCCGCCACCGGGCGGCAACTATGGATGTACGAATACCGAAATCCGCCGCGAACCTTCAATTGCTGCGGGAAGGTGAATCGAGGTCTGGCGATCCTGGGCAACACGCTGTTCATGAACACGCTGGACATGCACCTGATCGCGGTCGACGCAAAATCGGGCCATGAGTTGTGGAAGACCGAAATGTCCGACTATACCGAGGCCGGCGGATACGCCGCGACGGGCGCGCCCCTGGTGGTGAAAGACAAGGTGATCGCCGGCATGGCGGGCGGCGAGCGCGGCGTGAACGGGTTCCTGGATGCCTACGACACAAAGACCGGGCAGCGTCTCTGGCGCTTCAACACCATTCCGCAACCGGGGGAAACCAATTTCGGTACGTGGGCCGGCGATTCCTGGAAGACCGGTGGCGTGACCACATGGAACAGCGGCTCCTACGATCCGGAGACAAACACCCTGTTTTGGGGTACCAGCAATCCCTGGCCGGATTATAACGACGACTTGCGCGCCGGTGACAATCTGTATTCCTGCTCGGTCCTGGCGCTCGATCCGGACACGGGCAAGCTGAAGTGGCATTTCCAGTTCACTCCGCACGATTTACACGACTGGGATTCCACCCAGATCCCGATCCTGCTGGATGGCGAGTTCCAGGGCCAACCCAGAAAGCTCCTGGCCTGGGCCAATCGAAACGGGTTCTTCTATCTGCTGGACCGCACCAATGGAAAATTCCTGACGGCGAAAGCCTTCGTCAAGCAGACGTGGGCGAAGGGCTTCGACGATAACGGGCGGCCGCAAGTGATTCCCGGCACCGCGCCCACCCCGGATGGCAATGACCAGGTTTGGCCAGGAGTGGATGGCGGGGCCAACTGGATGTCACACAGCTACAGTCCGCTAACCCGCCTTCTGTACGTCTTTGCCCGCGAGGAGCGCCGCACGTTTTCCAAGAACGCTGTTCGTCATCCGACCACCGCCGTCGAGGAAGGCGCCGGCCCAGGCATTGGCGGGTTTGAGCCGACGACCGGGGCAACCCGGAATCAACGGTTTGCTCCGGAGGAGAGTTGGGGCAAGGTGGTAGCAATCGATCCCGGCACGGGAGCGACGAGGTGGGAGCACAAGGTGCTCACTCCTCCCTGGGGAGGCGTGATGGCCACGGCCGGTAATCTTGTCTTCGGCGGAACGATCGAAGGCGTCATCTTCGCCTTGAACGCCGCGACGGGCGAGCGGTTGTGGACGTTCGCCGCGAACGGTCCGGTGTTCTCGACGCCGATCAGTTACCTCGCCAACGGCCAGCAGTTGGTGTCCATCCCCGCCGGGGATGTAATCGTTACCTTCGGCCTAGACTGAAGAAGTCAGGATCTGCTTCAAGTACTCGAGTTGCCCCTTGGTTTGCTCAGCGGCAGTCTCCCGGAAAATTGCTGTTCGCTGGCGATGTGGGGAGTAAATATCGTGGCCTACGACGCAACCAACGGTAAACCGTTCTACTTCTTGTGACTGTCCTAACTCGGAGCAACTCTCACCATCAGCCTTCTAGGCGACCCGTTCCCGCCCGGCTGGCAAAACCCGGCCAAAATCAAGGGGGCGCCCTGCACGCGTCGCAGCTCTGACGTTGGAGCCTGCTCTACTTTGCGGCGCCATCCCTCGGCAAGTGAATCGACATTACAACCAGAGTGCCGGCGGTTTCAGTGAACGCATGCGGAGTATTTTCCGGGACAAGGAAAAAGTCTCCTTTTTCGATTCGGCGCGAAGCTCCCCCCTCGATACCTGTGCCAGTCAGATTCGCCGGGTTCAAGCGCTTCTCGTCACGAAGCTTGCCGCCTGTCGTGAGTGTTCCCCCGCCCTCAACAACGTAGAAGAGCTCTGCTTCCTTTTCGTGTACATTCGGGTTGGTATCGACTCCCTTCACGCGATATTCCAGGTTCGCCGTATACGGGGCTGCCTGCAACAATGGTTGAATGAAGTTGCCCTGATCGGGCTTCCGTTCGTTCTTCGCCTTCGCGATCATGGCGGTCACGTCCGCCGAGCCGGTGAATGTTTTCGCGGCGGGTTGTTGCGCGCATACTCCCACGGCCGTTCCTACAAGAGTTACTACCAAAGCGATTCGCATTTTTCCTCCTTCAGTCTGCCGACTACTTTACTTCGGCGGGCGTTGCTGTCTCCGGTTCCTCACCGGCCATTAGCAAAATGACTTCTCCCTCTTTGGAGCCGTCGTGATGGATCTGCTTGCCATAGTGCCGCACAAGACTGCAGTGCTATCGGGATGATAGAAGCCAGGCGTCGAGGGTTCGCGGTATAGAACGGCAGTCTCCGGTCCCGTACGCTCCGGCTCTTGATCCAATGGATCTGGTCCGGCAACTTAAACGACATGACTGCCGGGTCGGCGTCACAGGCGTTAGCAAACATAGCCCATCCTCTTTCTCGAATCAATCCTTTCCTACAGAACGAAACAGCCTGGCTACCTAGAATACATATTTCAGACCGAACTGAAGCTGCCGGGAGTCGACTTGGGTTGCGCTGATCACGCCATAAGTGCCGGTTCCCACCGTCGCTCCGGGTGCCGCGAACATGGGGTGATTCGGGATGTTGAAAAACTCCGCCCGGAATTCCATGTGCTGGCGCTCGGTAAACTTGAAATTCTTGGCCATCAAAAAATCTATGTCGATGATCCCCGGTCCGACGGTCACGTCACGGCCCGCATTGCCGTAGCGAAGCGCCGCCCCACCGGGCAGACGATCCACAAACGCCGCCGTATTGAAGAAGTGACGGGGATCCTGCTGGTCGCTGGGGAGATTGGAATTGGCGCCAGCGACAGCGTCCGGACGGCAGCCTAGACCGGCGCCATTCTGAATCGTAGTCGAACTACAGGCCACCGAAAACGGATTCCCGTCCTGCAAGATGATTCCGCCACCGAGCTGCCAGTTTCCTAGGATCGCATCCAGCGCTCGGTTGGCGTTACCGAGAAGCGCCTTGCCGCGGCCAAACGGCAATTCGTACAGCAGCGAACTGGAAAAACGTTTCGTGAAATCGAACCCCGAGCGTCCTCGCCCGGTCCCCCTGAGATTATAAGGATCGGTGGGCCCGCCGTCGAAACCCGTGCCGCGAACCGCACTGAAGTCATCGATCGATTTGCCGTAGCTGAAGGAGTTGAGCACACTGAAGCCATGGCTGAGGCGCTGTTGCAGCCTGGCCTGCAAGGCGTGGTAGGTGGAGTGGGACGATCCCCCCTGGGTCTGCTGCCCTCCCAAGAAGATCGGGAAGGGACGGTTGTTATTCTGGACGCCGGTGGCTAGACTCGGCGAATTGTAGGTGATCAAGCGCTTCAGGTACACACCCGTCGTCCCAACGTAGGTTGTCTCGAGCGACATGTCCTTGGTCAACTGGCGCTGGATTCCGAAGGTCCACTGCCCGACGTAGGAGGTAGGATCGTTGTATTGTACGGCGAGCGCGAACGAAGGGATGTTGGTAAGGGGCGAATTGGGTGCCGCCCACGAAAGGTTTGGTATGAGATTGTTGGCCGTTTCGCTGAGACGGAGCGACAACGGCGGGTTCCGCACGATGTCGAATAGATTACTGCCGATTTCATTCACGTAGAATATCCCTGCGCCGGTGCGAATGACGGTCTTGTCATTCAAGCTGTACGCGATGCCAACCCGGGGAGCGAAATTGTTTTTGTCGGGTCTGTTGGTTCCGCGTCCGAAGCGGCCATCCCGCACGTAGGGGATGCTCGCGGGCATGCGAAACTGCGGATTGCCCTGGTACGGATCGCCGGCGCCGGCCCGGACGAAGGTCGGAAAAACGGAGTTGTCCCACTTAAAGTCGACGTTGACGATGTTGTCGTACTTATCTGTCCACGGCGATTGGTATTCCCACCGCAGGCCCAGATTCAGGGTTAGTTTCGAAGCGATTCGCCAACTGTCCTCGGCATAGAAGCCATAGTAATTGCCGCGATAATTCGCCGTCGGCTGCCCAAACTGCCCCTCGTACTGGCTCCAGATGCCCAGCATCCAATCGGCGATGTTGTTGGCCGGTACCGAATTTGCGCCGCCGGTTACGCCGGAAATGGTGTACTGGCCGTTTTCGCTAAACCGGCCGCGTGGCACCACTGAGCCAATCTGGTTATAGCGGGTGCGGCTAATGTCGGCGCCGAACTTGAAGGCGTGGGTGCCCTTGGTCCAGGAAAAGCCGTCGGTGAACTGGATGATGGTGTCATAGTTGACGAAGGGAGAATCGCTGCCATCCCCGGAGAGGGAAAAACCGCCATTCGGCGTCAGATTGGGGACGCCCCAATACAGAGGGATATTATGCGGAATCGTAGTGACTCCCAGTTCCCCGAGGACATCTTCTTTCCCCGCGCGTCGCGGGGCGTTGTTATTCTCCAGGCGGCTAATGCCGAACCTGGCCTGGTTCACCTTGTTCGAGCTCACGACCCAGGTGTGGCCGAGCATTCCCTGATGGGCCTGCACCGCCAGGCTTTGTCCCTGATCGGGCATCTGAAGCGGGTTATACTGGGACTCCCCGGAGCGCGAATAGCGGAACATCCAACTCGAATTGGACGACTGAGCGTAGTCGAAGCGGTAGTTTTGCTGGTCGTTATCGGTAGGCCGCCCCTCCGTGTTAATGGCGTTGAGGGCCGTTCCGGCCCCGGTGGGAGCAGCCACCCATTTCAGGATATAGGCCTTTGAAATAGGGTTCACGCGGTTCGCCGGAATAATGTTGTCCGGGAAGGGCGTGGATGAAATGACCGTTTTCCCGGCGGCATCCAGAACTCTGGTTGAAGGATCGTAAATGCGCTGAGGGACTGACGAAAAATCTCCGTTCCTCCAGGCCAGCGGCGGCACCGAAAGCGTCTGGGTCAGCGCTTTGCGCTCCCGGAGACCCTCGTAACTGATCATGAAGAACAGTTTGTCGCGGCCATTGACGATGTGCGGGATCACCACCGGGCCGCCGATCGCGATACCGAACTGATTGCGCTTAAAGGGCGGTATGGGTAGGCTCTTCAGGTCGAAATAGTTCTTGGCGTCGAGTTTAGCGTTGCGCAAAAACTCGAAAGCCGCACCATGCACTGCGTTCGTGCCGCTCTTGGTGGTGGCATTGATCTGGTTCATATTGCGGCCGAACTCGGCCGCGGCGATCCCGGTTTCCACCCTGAATTCCTGCAGCGCGTCCAGCGACGGCAGAAATATATAGGAATTGAAATTGGGATCACTGTTCTCGATGCCGTCAAGCATATAGTGGTTGTAGAAAATGCGGTTGCCACTAATGGTGATGTTGAACTGGCTTCGCGTGCCACCCTGGCGCTGGTTGGTGACCGCGGAGAACGCGCCGCTGGAGTTCGCTCCGGGAAGCAGTGCGGCCAACTGGAGGTAATTGCGCCCATTCAGGGGCAGTTCCAAAATGCGCTGGTTCTCGATGACGGTACCGAGCGACGAGCTCTCGGTGTCGAGCACCGGCGCGCCGCCTTGCACCTCCACCACTTCGGCAACATTGCCAATCCGGAGCGCGATATCGATGCGCGCTTGCTGATTCACCTGGAGTGTAATGTTATTGCGAACTTGAGTCCCAAAGGCCGCCATTGTTGCGCGGAGCGAGTATTCTCCGGGAGGAAGCGCGGGAACCGAGTAAACGCCAGACGAGTTAGTCCGAGTGGTTCGCTCAATATTCGTGGTTGGATTGGTCACCGTGATGGTCGCTCCGGGTACTATCGCTCCGGCAGGATCAGTTACAGTCCCGCTGATTTCGCCAGCCGTCTGAGCTTGTACGCCTGCTCCCAATATCAGCAGACAGACGATGAGCCTGACCGCGAATGTAACGCTGAAAGTACCGGAGGACATAAGGTCTCCTTCTCGCCGGGGGTACCCCGGATTCGTTTCTTACCAGCCCACCCTCGGGACGGTGTGGGCTTTAAACCTGCACGCCACCACTACTTCTTCAGGCCGAAAGCATACAGTCTCCCGTCCCAGG
>JBGPHB010000188.1:0-7407 GCA_041484155.1 Bryobacteraceae bacterium | reverse complement strand
TTGCCCACATCAGGCAACGTTCCGACAAGCCTCGATTCTCCGGCCCATCGGACGGATGCGCTTTGTTCTCCGCACGGATGTCGTCCAGTCTCTTCTGCGCCTCCGGCGTCAAGGCCGGAATTTTCCCGTCCGGCGGGTCCACCACCAGCGAGGTGCGCCGGGTCGAGACTACTCTCGTTCCGCGGTCCCACCAGAAGTCATTGTACGCGCGGCCGACGTCGGCTTCGGCAGGTCCGTCGCGACGATCCATGTTGTTGCGTTTACGTACCTGGTCTTCGTACTCAGCCGCTTCCTTTTCCGTAAAGAATTGCTTTCCGGCAAGTTCGTTAGGCCGCTCCACAGGCGTAATGGTGGCGTTGGACCACACGCCCTGCAAGTCCGGCTGGCCGTCCGGTGTGTGCGGCTGAGTCCACGTTTTCCCAGCGGGCGCCGCCGAGAGCGATAGGACGGCGAGAAACGCGAGCGATAGCCGGGTCACTTTTTGGCTTCCTCGGCGCGGGTGCCTCCCAGGATACCGGACATGGCGTAGTTCCCTTCGTGACACGCGTACTCGAAAATCGGGTTCTGGATCGGAGTCATGGGAATCGACGCGGACCACGGTTTCGTAAACGTGGTCGGATCGTCGACCGTGAATTCGTAATTGATGGTGTTCGCGTCCACGCGCGTGAAGCGTTCGATCAGATGCAGGCTCTCGCTGGACCCTCTGAAATTACTTTTGGCGGAGAAATTAGTGGTGTCGACGACTAGCGTGTCTCCCTCCCAATGGCCTCGCGGGTCCCCCATATAGGCGCGGACGCTTTTCGGCGCATGGGGACGGCCATCCAACGGGATGACCCGAGCTTCGTGGATCATCTCGTGCAAGATGGTCACGTATCCCGGTCCCTGCAGAATCTGAAAATCGTTGTTGTAGGGGCCGGGAACCATGGGCAGGCCGCGGGTGATACAGCGCACCCACAAGCCCAGACTCTCAGGTCCGTCGGCGGGATGCAGCCGGGCTTCCGCCTGAGCGCGGTCCACTCTCTTCCGGGCCTCCGGCGTCAAGGGCGGGACCCTTCCATCCGGCGGATCCACAATCAACGAACTTCGCAAGCCCGCGACGACCTTGGTTCCCCGGTCGCGCCAGAACTCGTTATAAGAGCGGTTGAGGTCCGCCGCGTTACCGCCGTCGCGGCGCTCGCTATTCACCTGTTGCAGCGTTCGCTTTTCGAATTCAACCGCTTCCTCAGGCGTCAAGACCTGTTTCCCGGCAAGCTCGGTGGGCCGTTCCAGCGGCGTAAGCGTGGCGTTGGTCCACACGCCCTGCAGATCGGGCTGGCCGTCCGGAGTTCGAGGCTGAACCCAGGTCTTCACTCTGGCTTTGGCCAAGGCCTGGCCGGAGAGAGTCCCCGCGAACAGCGCGCTCGCAAGTACAACGGCAAGTTTTGCTCGCATGCGGTTCGCTTCTTTAATTGGATCCCTTTTCCCGATCGTCGGAGCGGGCTCCGCTGAGGATGTTTCGCATGCCGTAGTTGGCCTCGTGACAGGCGTACTCGTAGATGGGACTGTCAATCTTCGTCATGGGAATCTGCGCCGACCACGGTTGCGCCCAGGTGGCCGGATCTTCGGCCGTGAATTCGTAGAGGATCGTGTTGTCATCCGCGCGCGTGAAGCGTTCGACGACATGCAGTTTCTCGGTGGAATTGCGGAAGGCAGTCCGGTCAGTGAAATTGGTGGTATCGACCACCAGCGTATTCCCTTCCCAATGGCCGCGCGAGTCCCCCATAAACTGGCGGACGTTCTGCGGGAGATGGGGACGCCCGTCGGTGGGGATGACGCGAACGTCGTGGATCATCTCCTGGAGAATCGCCACGTAGCCGGGGCCCTGGACAATCTGCAGATCGGCATTGTAGCCGGCGGGAAGCATGGGCGGTCCCTCATTCGGCCAAAGGATGCAGCGCTCGCTCAGAGCCCGATTCTCGTAGCTGTCGAACTGATGTCCCTTCGCCGCGGCGGCCCGGTCGGCTACTCTCTTTTGCGCCTCCGGGAGCAGGGGAGGAACTTTCCCTTCGGGTCCCACAATGAGCGAGGTTCGCAAGCTCTTGGCCAGCGTCGCATGGCCCCGATCCAGCCCGAACTGCGACACATCGTAATGTACGTCGGCCACCGTTCCGGCTCGATCCGGGGCAGCAGCGCGTTGGCTTGCTCGCTTTTCGTTTTCCGCGATTTCCGCTTCGGTATAAAACTCTTTCGCGCCGAGGTTCTGGGGCCGTTCCAAGGGAGTATTGGTAGCGTTGCTCCAGACGCCTTGCAAGTTGGGCTGGCCGTCCGCCGTGCGAGCGGACGTCGAGGTTTTCACAGCGGGCGCGGCGGACGTCAGAGCCTGGCCCGCGGCGAGCGCCGCCGCAAGCAACCCGACCGCGATGGAAGTGAGAAATCGATGACTCATCCGAAAGCCTCCTAGTTCTTTTTGCGGAGATGCCCGTACAGCAGTTCTTCCGCAAACTCGACGCACTTGAATTCCAAGAGTTGTGCGTTCTTTTCCACGTGACGATACAGCGGCATGCTGATCTTCCACGGCCGCGAAAACACCTTCGAGTCCTCGATGGTGGCTTCGTAGTTGAGGGTGTCGGCGCTGCGGGGGGTGTAGCGCTCAACCACGTGCAAGGAGTCGCTATGGAAATTCCCGGACCGGTCGAACCAGGTGTCTTCGTTTTGACTGGTCACGTCGATCACCAGAGTGTCGCCCTCCCAATGCCCGTTCGACCAACCCATCCAACTGTCGGCGGGAGACTTGGTCGGAGCACCCATGTTGACCACGCGAACGGCGCCCGCGTACTCATAGGCGAGCATGATGTTCTGTTGGGATTGAACAATCTGAAAGGGCAACGGCATATAGGTGGCGCGCGGCACGCCCGGCATGTAGCACTTGAGTTCCGGATCCAGCTTCATCCGGTTGGCATAGTTCTCTTTCTTCTTTGCCGCCATGGCAGGTAGATACGGGATCTCGTCGCCTTCGACCACGCCTAACCCGGGGGGCTCGGCGCCAGCCGCGCCCAGTTGGAATAACGGTCCCGCTGCCGCCGCATGGCCTTGAATGTCCCAGTTGGCCGAGTTGAGGGCCTGCCAGATTCCATTCAAATTGGGTTTGCCGTCGGCGGTCCGCGGCGCCTTGTAGGCGGGGGTTTGGCCAACGGCCGTCGAGAGCACAGCTACTGCCACAAATATCGAACTTCTGAACCGATTTCTCATCTGATAGATCTCTCCATGATGTGTACAAGGCCGATTATGATCGTACCTTCGAATGACGACTGTGTCAATCCGTGCGATGTCCCGTTATTGGAGGGGCGTGCCCCGGTAGAGGACCTCTTCCCCACGGTCGTTGGCGCCAAGCACGTAGATCGTCGCGTCGTCGTTGATCAGCATTTTGGAAACGCTGAGCAGGTCGCCGTCTGGAGTGAGTTGTTGCAGGTCCTGGATCTCGCGATACTGGGAGCCGGCGAACGCGCCCAACCCCACCCCGTCCGTAAACACCACGTCACACGGCCGGTTAACGTCGTAAACGCCCAAGGTGTTGGCTTGGGCGCCGGTAGCCAGCGGCTGTGAGGGATCCGTTAGGTAGTCCCAGGTCCCGTTACGGTAACGCGCGACCGTGCCTAGAGTTCCTACAGCAAACCCGTCTGAGCAACCCCAGGCGGCGCCCACGCTGGAGATCTGACGCCCATCCGGCATCTTCTGGCCCGGCGTCATGATTATGTGCGCTGCGCTTCCGTCCCACAGGGCGTAGTAAAAACCCGATCCATCCGGTTTGGTGCCGCTGAACAGGATATTCCCGGAATCGTCAATGCCCCGAATGGTCGGGTTCTGGAACGCGGTACCGTCCACCGTGAGGCTGCTCCTGCCGTCGGCCACGGTTGTCAATTTGCCGTTCCGAAGGAAATACAGACCGGGGCCGTTCCAGCCCAATTGGAAGGCAACATCGCCCTGCCGATTGACCTCGATGTTTCTCGCCGATCCGATATTGGTGCCGTCCGGATGCTTCAGCGGCGCTCGCACAGTCAACTCGATCGTTCCCTGATTCCAGGTGAAGAGGCTGCTGTCCTGGGCAAAGTAATCGTGGCCGAAAACAATCCGCCCGTCGGTCAGGGTGCGAACCTCGTACAGGCGCGAGCCGGCGAAGTACTTGCCATCCGGCAGCTTGGCGCCTACGGGCACCACCGGCGTGATCGCCCCGCTTGCGTCCAACTGCGCGATGCTCCCGGCTGCGCCACCCGCGATCACCATGGGGATGCCGCTTCTGGCGCCGGGGATCAGGGCAGTGATCACGGGCGGAACGCTGACCGGCACGGAATCTCCGGCTTGGAGCAGCACTTGCGGATCGGGCGCCAAGCGGGCAATTACCATGGGGTTGTTGGATGTCCGCACCATCACATAAATGGTCCCGTCGCTGGTATTCGTCGCGCTTAGGATCTCCAGGACCGGCGAACCGTCGACCGAAGTGGCGTTCAGCAGAAGCAGAGGTTTCGCGCCGTCGCTATTCCACTGGTACAGGCCCCGAGGCTTTCCCGGGAAGGCGGCGTCAATGAGCGCTCCCTTGCCCGCGTCGTACCAGTACAGGCCATAGGCATTCGCAGGCAGGACCGCCGACGGCGCGGAGTCACCGTCATGCCAGAGCAGGAACCGCTGGCCTTTATCGGTATAGACCGCATTGATGACATCGCCATTGCCCGCAACAAAAAGAAGCTCCTCAATGGGCGAGTAGTTGACCAGGTAGCTGCCAACGGTGGCATCTCCGAGCTTGTCCCCGGCGGAAATCAGTTTTTCCGGCGGCTGGCCGGGGCGACTCCGCCAGACTACGCCCGGCGTGGACTCAAACCACGCCGTTCCGTCGTTCGCGATACCCCAGGTATCGAACCACCCAGGCGCATCGCCGTTCGCAATCCGGCTGTCGCGGCTATTCATCAATGGCTCGGAAATACCTCGGTTAAATCCGCGAAACAGGCCCGAAGTGTACAGATGAGTGACCGCGTCGTTGTAGCCGACCCGGATCACCATGGCGCCCGTACCCGCCAGTGAATTGCGGAATACGTCAAATGAGTTGGTGCTTTGGGCGCCAAAGACGGCCGAGCCACTCGCAAACAAGGGCGTGATCAGGCCCGGTGAGCCCCGCGAGACCAACGCGCTGCCGGAGGTGTCCACCTCTTGCACCAGAATGTCACCAGAAGCGGTCCGGTTGTAGTTCACAAAATCGGCCAGCGGGTACCCGTTGACCAGGTTGACTCTTCCGGAAGTGAGCAACGGCGTGAGGTTATCGTTATTCCACTCGAGCAGCGCACTTCCCAAGCCGTCCAGCGACGCGGCGAACATGAATCCGCCCGTTTCAGTGGGAATGAGCTGCGCGGCACGCGGAGCCAGCGTGCTGGCAGCCGCCCCGGATGCCCTGGCCACAAACACACGTTCGAACCGGTAAGTGGTGGGAGCCGTAATCTCCACCAGTGCGTCGCCCTGGGAGACCTGGTCAAACCCCGGAACGCTCTGGTTGTACTGGATGCGCGCCACTACGCGGACCCGCGCCTGCATCACGGCCTTCAGTGTTCCCGTCGAATCGATCGTGGCGCTATTGGAAAAGTCGTAAAAGTCGCTGGAGACACGCCAGCCCACCGCGGCATTGGGTATGGGCTGGTCGTTCGCATCCAAAACATTGGCGCGCATCTTCTGGGTAGAGCCGACCAGCATGGGGGTTTTCTCCGGAGTCACCACGATCCGCTTCGGGAGCGCCTGCATCAGCACCTCGCCCGACGCTCCGGCCGCCGTGCCGCGGACCGTAAAAGTCGCCAGCGCGCGCGGCGTCACCGTCCCATCGGGCGCGACCGAAGCCGCTGTCGACGGGGCTACGGTCCATGCCACGTTCCCTATCGTCCGCGGCTTTCCGGTTTCATCGTAAGATGCAGCCGTAACCTTAACCGGTTCTCCCCAAACAAAGGATGGCTTGCTCGTGGAAACGAAGAAAGCGGAGAGAAGAATGGTGCCCGGCTCGGCGTCTTCCGAAGCGACCACCGCCCCCGTGCTCGCGTTAGTGATCTGGATATCGTCAATGGCGATCGCGCCTTTGCCGATCACATTCCAGCGCGCCTGATAGTCGTCGAACGAGCCCAATGTGTTGGTCAGGCTGACTGTGCCGGTGTCCCCTGCCGCGCCGAAGACAGTTTGAGACGGAAGAAAGTTGTTTTGTGCCCCCGCGATGGGGGAATAGAACAGGACCTCGAACCCTTTGTCCGGCGTAGACAGGATCTTATAGCGAAACGTGGCCCGATACGTCTGGTTGCGCTGCAACGGCAGCCGGCTCGGGTCGCTACGCAGGTACGGCGTGTAAGAATTCGTTCCCGAGTAGGAGCCTTTGATAGACCGCGGGCCACTCACTACTTCGGCCTGATTTGAGGTGATCGACCCAGCCGTTTCCAGCAGCAAGCCGCCGGTGGACGCCGCGCGAAGATCCGTGACCGCGGCCAGAGTAGCGGCGATACGCCAGGCCACAAGAAACGATGGCCTGTTCCACCCGCTCATCGGAAAACTTCCTCGACCGGTCCGTAATTGCCGGCGGCGCTTCCGGGAACGTACACGTAAGCCCGCCCCATCGGCGTGTTCTCGATCGTCTTGGTCCAGTCGATGCCCAGCGCGGAATAGATGGTGGCGGCGATATCCTCCATGAAGATGGGCCGCTGGCCGCTCCAGCCGGGGTCGACGATGGCGGCTGCGGTGGCGTCGGTCACTCCGATCGCCTGGCCGCCGCGCACGCCTCCCCCGGCCAGCAGCACCGACATCACGGCGGCGTAATGATCCCGCCCGTTCTGGCTGTTCAGCGGGCCGGGCGTCCGCCCGAATTCTCCCAGCGCCACGATCAGGGTCGAGTCCAGGTCGCCGCTGATGCGCAGATCCGCGATCAGGTTGGCGAGACCGCGGTCGATGTCGTTGTTCAACCGGTAGAGATTCGACTGGTTGCCGGAGTCGAACTGATTGAAGTGCTGATCCCAGCCATCGTGAGTGACATTGACGAAAACCGTCCCCATCTTGGAGGCCACAGCATTGCGGGCGGCAATCAGCGCCCGCGCGAAGGGCGTGCCCCCATAACGGCCTTCATCTGCGGCACTGTATTGGAAAACGCGCCCCACCGCGTCGTTGTAAATCAACTGGCGCGCCTGGCCCACAAGGGAGCTGTAGGCAGCCATGCTGTCGTTGAGCGGCTGGCTGCGTAGCGGCGCGTCGAGCGTCTGTAGAAGATCGTAGGAGTTGTTGAAGAAGGACTGGCTGTCGGAACCGTAGTAGTCGTGCTTGAGGTTGGGCAGGCCCGAGCCGTTCGGTGTGAACGTGAACGGCGTGTCGATGCCAGGCAGGAAACCCTTGGTTTGTTCGCCGCCCAGTGTCGGCGCAATC
>JBGPHB010000187.1:0-7413 GCA_041484155.1 Bryobacteraceae bacterium | reverse complement strand
CCGAGCCAGACGCTGGATGACCGGATCGAGCTGCACCGGAGGTTCGCTCTTCCGCTGGCGTGCATCCTGCTGGCACTCACCGGCGTACCGCTTGGCATTACCGCACGCCGCGCCGGAAAATCCGCCGCGATTGTGCTCACGTTCGCGATCGCGATCCTCTATTACATGGCCCTGATCAGTTGCGTCGGCCTGGCGCGGCAGGGCACGTTGCCCCCGGGAATTGCGATGTGGCTGCCTGACCTGGGTTTTGGCGTGATCGGCATTGTGATGATAGGACGGCTTGAAATCCCCGGCGACATAGATGTCATCGGTAGCGTCATGGCCTTCTTCCGGTTGCTGGGGCGGGCGCCGAAGCACGTCCCGCGCGTGCTCGACCGGATTGGGCCCAAGGCTTGGCTGGCACGCTTCCCGTTAGTGCCACAGGTGATGGATACCTACGTGCTCAGCAGCTTCCTCTTCTATTTCGTCCTGCTGCTGATCAGCTTCGTTTTCGTTTTTCATGTCTTTACTTTTTTTGAGCTACTGAGCGACATCATCAAGCACCATCCGTCCGTGGCGCGCGTGCTCACTTACCACTTCTTCCTGACGCCGAGGCTGATCTACGACTTTACGCCGCTCAGCATCCTGGCGGCGGTGCTCGCCGCCTTCGGGGTGTTCTCCAAACACAATGAGACCACCGCGTTCAAAGCCTGTGGCATCAGTCTGTACCGGCTCGCGGTGCCGGTTCTCGCGGTGTGCATGCTGTTGAGCGGAAGCCTGTTCGCCTTCGATCACTATTGGGTGCCGGACGCCGACCGGCGTCAGGACGCGATCCGCGCAGAGATCAAGGGCCGGCCCGCCCAAACCTACCTGCGGCCCGATCGCAAGTGGATTTACGGTCCGGGCGACCGCATCTATTACTACAAGTATTTCGATCAGGCCGAGCGCACCATGGTCGGCGTCAATGTTTACGAGATCGACCCGGTGTATTGGCGCCTGAAACGGCATATCGCGGCGGAGCGCGCGCGATGGGAACCGGGCCTCAACGCCTGGGTCTTTCAGAACGGTTGGAGCGTCGAGATGGACGCAAGCTGCCCGGAGTGTAAGCGAAAGAGTTTCGACAATTTCGCCGGACAGCCGCGCTCGTTTCCAGAACTGGAGGAAACCCCCAACTTCTTCGTTCACGAAGTAAAGCAGTCCCGGCAGATGAATTTTCAGGAGCTGAAGGTCTACATCACTGAGCTGCAGGAGAGTGGCTTCGATACCGTTGCGCTCCAGGTGCAGCTTCAGAAGAAGTTTTCCGTGCCGTTGTTCGCTCTGATCTTGGCGATGGTATCGATTCCGTTCGCGTTCGTCGCGGGCAACCGGGGCGCCATGGCCGGCGTAGGGCTCAGCTTCGCGATCGCCCTTGCATATTTGTCCGTGGACCGCGTGTTCGAGCAGGTTGGCAACCTGAGCCAATTGCCCGCCCAGGTCGCGGCGTGGTCCCCGGACGTGATCTTCTCGCTGCTCGGGCTGTATTTTTTCGCGCGGATGCGGACGTAAGCTAAACTGAGGTCAATGGCGACCAGCGCTCTCATAACAGCGGAACAGTATCTCGCCACGCATTTTGGCGAACGAGAGCCTGAGTTCGTCCATGGAGAGCTGGTATCCCGGCCCATGCCAACCTGGATTCACGGAAGACTTCAGCACCTGTTATCGGTGCGCCTGCATGGTGTCGGGTTCTGCGCCACCGAAGTTCGAATGCGGTTGAGGGACGATCTTTTCCGGATTCCGGATCTGGCGGTGTTCGTGGGATCGCCGCCGGCGGAGCAGGTACCCACTTCGCCGCCGTTCATTGTCGTCGAGATCACTTCGCCAGACGATCGTCACCAAGACCTTCTCCAAAAGCTCGAAGAGTATCGCGCTTGGGGCGTCGCGCACATCTGGGTGGTCGAGCCCGAATTGAAGAAGCTCCTGCGTTACCATGCGGGTGGTTTGGTCCAGGTAGACCAGTTTGAGCTCCCGGAATTCGGCTTTCGTGTGACTGCGGCGGAGCTGTTCGCCGCAGAAATGCCCGCTCCCTCACAGTCGCGGTTCGGAAAGTAGTGGATTGCGAGGAGCGCCGATACCGAACCGCGACCGTAACGGAGCGGGTGCTTTGACAGCGAGAAGAATCCTGCGATATCATCCGCCGTGAGGGAAAACACACATGAATCGCTGGAATACCATTGGAAGTGCTGTTGGACTCTTGATGCTGTTGACGGGCTGCGCGCAGGCACCGCCGCCACCGCCTCCCGACACCCGTGCCGCGGATGAGAAGACCATCCGGGACGGAGAAGCCGCTTGGAATAGCGACTGGGCGGCGAAGGACGTAGAAAAGATTATTGCCCACTACGCCGACGACGCCGCGCTGATGGTGCCCGACGCACCCATCATGAAGGGAAAGGACGCGATTCGAGCCGCGCTGAAGGGGATGCTCGCGGACACGAATCTGTCGCTGAGCTTCACGGCGTCTTCCGTGGAAGTCTCGAAGGCGAGCGACATCGCTTACACTCAAGGCGCTTATATCCTGACGCAGACGGATCCAAAGACCAAGAAACCCGCGACCGAAAAGGGCAAATACGTCACGGTGTACAAGAAGCAGGCCGACGCCTCGTGGAAAGCGGTAGAGGATATCAACGCCGCGGATCCTCCGGCAGCGCCAGCAAAATGAGGCCCTTTGTGTGGCGGAGCCGCTTGCGGTGGGGTGATACGGACGCGAGCGGGCGGGTCTATTACGTCTCGCTGTTCCGTCACCTGGAAGCAGCCGAAATGGAGTTCCTTCGAAATATCGGCTACATCTACGCGGCCGGGGACCTGCGGCAGGTCACGTTTCCGCGCGTGCGCGCCGAGTGCGATTATACGTCGGCGCTGGTGAACGACGATCTGATGGATATCGCCGTGACGGTAGAACGCGTCGGGCGCACCTCGTTCACCCTGGCATTTGACGTCAGCGTGGAGGGTCGCAACGCAGCGCGCGGGAAGGTCGTCGTCGCTTGTATGGACCGCGAGACGCAACGGGCGACGCCCCTCCCGCAGCAGTTTGCGGACGCGCTCAGAGCGGCTCCGTGAAACGCGCTCTGCTTGCTCTCCTCTTGCTCACGGGCTGTGCGCAGCGCGGCGACCGGCCGGCTACGCTCCCGGTGCGGGTAGCGGTCGGTGGGCAAGCGCAGTTCATCTATCTTCCCGCCATGCTCGCCAGGGAACTCGGTTTCTATGAAGCTGAGGGACTGGACGTGACCTTTCAAGATTTTCCGGGAGGAGCGAAGTCGCTCGAGGCGCTGCTCGGAGGCAGTGCGGATGTGGTGTGCGGATTCTATGATCACACCATCCAGATGGCCGCCCAGGGCCGTGAACTGCGCGCTTTCGTATCGATTCTTCGTTACCTGGGGCTGGTGGCGGTGGCGGTCGATCCGGCCATTACGCGCATTGAGGACTTGAAGGGCAAGATTGTCGGGGTGTCCGCGCCCGGCTCATCGACACATCTATTTCTCAATTACCTGCTGGCGACCCACGGCCTGAAACCGGAGGATGTGAGCACGCCCTCGATCGGTATGAGCGCCACTGCGGTGGCCGCGATCGCGCACGGGAAGGTCGATGCCGCGATCATGACCGACCCGTCGATCGAGGTCGCGCGAGAGCAGGCGCCCGGCTTGCACATTCTGGCCGACACCCGGACCGCCGAGGGAGTGCGCCGGATCTTCGGTGTCGAGACATATCCCTCGACAGTCTTGTATTCGACGGGGCAGTGGCTGACGGGACATCCCCAGCACGCCCGGCGTCTGGCGCGGGCCGTGGCCCGCACGATCGACTGGATGCGGGCGCACTCGGCGGAGGAAATTCGCGAGCGGATGCCTCAGGGGTCTCGAACCGGCGACATGGAAACAGATTTGGAAGGGTTGCGGGCCCTGCGGGCGATGTTGTCTCCGGATGGCAGGTTCACCTCGGAATCTGCCGCGGCCGTGCGCAAGGTGTTGAACGTATCACTGCAGAGTGTCCGGACGGCGACCATCGATCTGGACAGGACTTACACGAACGAGTTTCTCGGCCGATAGAATATAGAGATCATGCATCGCTTCCTTCTGCACAACGACGAAATCCGCGCTGCGGGGGACCGCTTCCTTTCGCCCGGGCAAGTCGGGCTGCTGAACGGATGGGGAGTGTTTTCGACGCTTCGCGTCTACGACGGTGTGATTTTCGCCTGGGAACGGCATTGGGAACGTATGCGGCGCGATGCCGCGCGCATGCGCGTGCCATTTCCGCAAGAGGCCGTTTGGCTGGAGGAGAGGTTGTACCGCCTGATCGACGCGAACCAGTTGCGGAATGCAACGTTGCGCGTCACCGTGGTGCGCAACCGAGGGGGCCTGTTTGAGGATCCCGAGGCGACTCGTGAATTCGACGTCATCGCCGTTACAAGGGATATCAAAGACTGGGGCGAGGGCGCGCGGCTGGGAGTAGTGCCCCAAGCCCGGCATGCGGCCAATGAGTTTGCTGGCGCGAAAATCCTTTCCTGGTCGGACAACCTCACCTGGTATGAGCGAGCGCATGAGCAGGGACTGGACGAAGTGGTGTTGCTCAACGAACGCGGTGAGGTCGCCGAGTGCACCTCGGCCAACATATTCATGGCTCAGGGACCTCTGGTATGGACGCCGCCGCTGGCGTCGGGCTGCCTGCCCGGCGTGACCCGGGCCCTGTTGCTCGAAGAGATTCGAGTCGCAGGCCTGGAGGTCGTCGAGCACACGCTTCTGCTGAAAGACCTGGAAACAGCCGACGAAGTGTTCATTACCTCGACGACGCGCGAGTTGCTGCCCGTGATTTCGATTGAAGGACTCAAGGTGGGGCGCTCGCGACAGACGCGCGACCGGCTGCAGCTCGCATTCACGGATTACGCGCAGGCTTGGGTAGCGTCGCGGCGGCGGCCGGTGGCCGCTCTCCGATAAGGGCTCGAAGATGCAGCTTTCTTGCCCGAAATGCGGCACGCGCGACGCGCGGGTTTCCAAGCGGCGGAACTTTGCGGAATACGTCGAAACCGTCCTGGGAATCTATCCACTGCGGTGCCGGCGGTGCCGCTTTCGGTGGAAAACGAGCGTATGGGACTCCCGCGCCTGGAAATTCGCGCGCTGCCCGCGCTGCTACCGCCAGGAACTTACCACCTGGAGCGAACAATACTATCATCCGCCGCGTTGGACCGTGCTGCTGCTGCGCTTCGGCGCCACGCCCTACCGCTGCTCCCCATGCCGTTGCAACTTCGTGAGTTTTCGTGCTTGCAAGGAGCGCTTCTCGTGGCGGAAGAATCCTTTAAGCCGCCACGAGCAAGCGGAGCAAGCTTCGGACTAGAGCATGATGCCCGCACCCCGCCCTAACGGGCGGGGCAACTGGAGTTTCTACATTTCTCAACTGAACCCCGCCCTGACGGGCAGGGCTTTGCGGGGTTGCGCCCGTCCACGGCATTCATCAACCACGCCGGAAAGCCCCGCCCGTTAGGGCGGGGTTGGTCTTACCGAACCGCGACCATCAGGAAGCGGGCTACCGACGCTCAAGTTAAGGTTGAACCGCCGGAAGAGCGGATGAACCGGATGTGTTCAGGCACGTCGGATGACCGAACCCCCCGGTGCTCACTCCGGCGGTGATGTCGAAGACAATGTTGTCCGGACGCAGCGGGTCCCCCGAGACGCCGCCGACGGCCGGTATTTGGCCCGCGCCCATGTGGTCCAACGCCAGATTGTTCCGGACACGCCACGCGATATTGTGGTCCGCGCAGGATGTATCGCCGCTCGCGCCGACGCCGCCCAAGATTTGGTGACTCACCCCGTACAGCGCGAGGCCGCCGCCGAAGACGTTCACACCGCTGATTTTTCTTCCGACCATCGGGTCGGAGATGGTGCCGTAATTCGACGAGTTCCCGCCGTTGGCGAAGGTCGTGTCCACGGGATTGCTGAACTGCAAGCCGAATAGGCTTCCACCGGGCTGTGTGGCCGCATAAAGGTTTGCAGTAGACAGCGCCAACCCGTTCGGCTGGCCGGAGCCGTTGCCGTTGGACGCGGAGTCGAGGCTGAAAGCATTGGCGGTGTTGGCCTTTTGGGCAGAGATCACACGGCTGCCGGGCCACTGAGAGCCGCGATCGGCGCCGGAAAACGCCACCGCGCACACGATTCCGTCACGATCGACGATGGTTGCCCACATCTGATTATTAAGGCCGCTCTTTTCCGTGGCGGTGGCAGCGACGATGGCTGCCCTTAATGCGTCATAGTCGGGAAGGCTCGCGCACGAATTGTCAGCAGCCGCACCGACGACTGCCATGGCGATCGTCAGCGCCGCGGAAAACGTGGACTTCATGATGAGAGTGTTCATTCTTCTTACTCCTTATTTGGATTGGGGATTAACGACACAGCATCACCCGTGGGACGCTTATCGGCAAGGAGTATTTTTTCTTGGGTGAACTACGAGGAATTAGTCTGCCGGGTCACGGGCGGAAACTAGAACGGTTCCGGATGGGACACGCGAGACACGCCCGCTTGCTAACGCGCGCGGTTCGGCTCCACTTACCGAACCGCGACCGTCAGGAAGCGGGCCACAGACGCTCAGGTCAGGGTTGAACCGGCGGAAGAGTGGAGGAGCCGGACGCGTTCAGGCACGTCGGATGGCCGAAGCCCCCAGTGCTCACTCCGGCGGTGATATCGAAGATAATGTTGTCCGGACGTAAGGGGTCCCCCGAAACGCCGCCGACGGCGGGTATTTGGCCCGCGCCCATGTGGTCCAACGCTAGAATGTTGCGGACACGCCAACCGATATTGTGGTCCGCGCAGGACGTATCGCCGCTCACACCTACGCCGCCCACGATTTGGTGGCTCGCCGCGTACAGCGCGAGACCGCCGCCGAAGACGTTCACTCCGCTGACTTTTCTTCCGACCATCGGGTCGGAGTTGGTGCCGTAATTGGACGAGTTTCCCGCGTTGGCGAAGGACGTGTCGACGGGATTGCTAAACTGCAAGCCGAACAGGCTGCCACCGGGCTGCACGGCGGCATAGAGATTCGCACTGGACAGCGCTAACCCGTTCGGCTGGCCGGAGCCGTTGCCGTTGGACGCGGAGTCGAGGCTGAAAGCGTTGGCGGTGTTGGCCTTTTGGGCAGAGATCACACGGCTGCCGGGCCACTGAGAGCCGCGATCGGTGCCGGAGTACGCCACGGCGCACACGATTCCATCACGATCGACGATGGTTGCCCACATCTGATTATTAAGACCGCTCTTTTCGGTGGCGGTGGCAGCGACGATGGCCGCCTTTAATGCCTCGTAGCCAGGAAGGCCCGCACACGAGTTGTCGGCAGCCATGCCGACGCCAGCCGTGGCGACCGTTAGTGCCGCCGTGAAGGCGCATTTCATGCTGAAAGTGTTCATTCTTCTACTCCTTATTT
>JBGPHB010000186.1:0-7417 GCA_041484155.1 Bryobacteraceae bacterium | reverse complement strand
GGTTAACAGCATCCATAGAATCTTGCCGCGATAGCGCGTGTCGCCCATTTGCGCGGCAATCATGGAAAAGACGCGGCTGGACGTGCCGGAATCGCCTTCCTGTTCGCGGTCGCCCAGCGCGGCGTCGGCTTCGTCGATCACCACCACCACGGGGCCCATGGCTCGCAGTACGCCCAACACGCGTTCCAGGTTCCCCTCGGTTTCGCCCACGTACTTGGAGCGGAAATTCTTGAGCGTCACGCATGGCACGCCCATCTCTCCCGCCATGCATTGCGCGAGGAACGTCTTGCCCGTTCCAACGGGGCCGCAGACCAGATAACCCATGGGCAGGGTCTCGGTATCGCCGCGCTTGAGCAGTTGCGCGTCTTCGCGGAGGCGTTGCTTCACCGGCGCGTGGCCCACCAGAACGTCCATGGTCCACTTGGGCTCGATGAACTCGAGCAAGCCGCGGCACTGGCGCTCGATTAGTTCCTTCTTGAGGCCGCGCATGCGAGCGGTGTCCAGACGCTTTCCGGATTCCAGCGCGGACTGGACCATGACGTTCATGTCGACGAACGATATGCCGGCGGTGAGGCGCGCCAGTTCGTTCTCGGCGTAGTCGGAGGCGGCACTCAGGTCGCGGCCGCCCACGGCAAAGCGAAGGAAGCGCGCGCGGGCGGCTTCATCGGGCATGGAGACTTCGACGTCGGAAACGTAGGGATTCGAGGTCACGCTCCCGCTCAGCGCGGCGGCGCTCTCGTCCACAAGAACGATGGCCATGTTCAGACGCTTGATGTGCGGGCTGGCGGCCCAGTTGAGCAGCGTCACTACCTGCTGGGAGGCCGCGGGGCTCAGGCGGCCGGGCTCGCCGCTCGGAACCAGGAAGGAGGCGTAGTCGATCAGGATGGCCGCGCTGGAGCTTTCCTCGGCCATGATGTTGTTCTGCACGAAACGGTCGAGCAGCGCGAACGCTGTGGATGGATCCTTGCGCGCTGCGGCTAGGTCGCCAATCTTCTCGTTCGCGCGGGTGACCATCTCTTTGAGTCGCGCGCCGTCACGCCCTGCAAAGGCGCGGAGCCCGCGCGCGAGATCGTAGTAGAGGACCAGATCCCATCGGCCAAAAACTTGTTCGGCGAGGAAGTCGGAGAGGCTGCCGTAGGACGAACCGTCGGCGGCAAGCGGAACCATATCGTACACATTGCCGTGCAGGACAAACAAAGAAGTCGAGCCTGAGAAGTAAAGTTCAGAGAGCTCGGCGGCCCAGGGAGGGAACCATTCAGGGATCTCCGCCGTTTTCATTGAGCAACCCTACGCAAATCGGCCTCAAGAATCGCCGGCGGCTCCTGCATTTGGTCGACGAGGCCGGTGATCTGTTGCAATTCTCGAATCGCGTGTTCGGTTGATTGCACGCTCTCGGTGACGCCTTCAATCTGACTCGATAGCGCGTCGGGATCCTGGCGGTTCACGCTCGATTCCGCCAGGGCCTGAATCTTGGCCTCGATGCGATCCAGTTCCAAGCGCACGAAGTCGGCGTTTCCCCCCGCCTTCTTGTAATTCTCCAAGCGAAGCTCCTGCGCCGCCACGCTATCCTGCAAAGAGTGTTTGAAGCGCTCATCATCCGGAGCGCTGCCCAGTTTCTTCTTCACCTCTTCCAGCCGGGCGCCGATTTCGACGGCACTGGTGGAGCGCAGGAACCGGTCCAAACCTTGCTGCGAAACCAATAGCCGCAGAAAGACCCACAACAAGCGATCCAGCGCCGGCGTGCTGAGGTCTTCCGCAGAGGCGCTATGTTGCCCGCCGACGCCCCGCGCGATGGACCGCATTTCCAGGCAGCGGCCGCGCAGCGTCTCAAATCGGCGCCTGGATTCGGGGGCGAGCGAGTTCATGATTTCCGCGAGCGATTCGCCACCCCCAGGCGCGCCTTGCTCTTCCTTGTGAACCTGGGCGTCGATCGCGTCGCGGAATTTCGGTATCGAGACGAGCCCTCCCAGATACGCAATTTCCCCCGCCAGAACCAGCGGAAGCAGAGCGTCCGGCCAGGGACTGAGAACCGCCGCGGCCACGCCCCCGAGTAACGCCAGAAGGTTCCACCGGTACAGGAACGCGCGTTTCAAATATTGGCTTATGCCGGCGCCGCCCGGCTTCATGGCCGAGCCTCGAGCTTCTCCACAATGTCGCGGATGGAGAACACGATCTGGTTGAAACCCGCCTCCCGCTGCATTTCGCGCGCGGGACGGTCGGGACCGGGCAATTCCATTTCCTTAATGATAGTGCCGGGCGCCCTGGAGAGAATATAGACGCGGTCGCCGAGGTAGACGGCTTCTTCCACCGAATGCGTCACGAAGAACACGGTGGCTTCCTGTTCGCGCCATAAGCCGACGAGAAGGTCCTGCATGTTGAGGCGGGTCAGCGGATCGAGCGCGCCGAACGGCTCGTCCATCAGAATGATGCGCGGCTTCAGGATCAGCGTGCGCGCGATGGCCACGCGCTGGCGCATGCCTCCGGAAAGCTGATGGGGGAACTTGTTCGCGTCGGTATTAGGGTTCAGGCCGACTTTTCCGATCCACTCGCGTGCCTGGGCCTCGCGCTCTTTCCGTGCCACGCCGGAACACTCGAGTCCGAAAGCGATGTTGTCCAGCACCGTTCGATTGTCGAACGAAGTGTAGTCCTGAAAGACCATGCCGCGATCGGGGCCCGGACCTTCCACCGGTTTGCCCAGCACTTTCACGGTTCCCGCGGTCGCCGGGAATTGGGGGCGCAGTCCCGCGATGAGTCGCAGGATGGTGGACTTCCCGCAGCCTGAAGGTCCTAGAAGGGAGATGAACTCTCCGCGAGCCGGCGTGTTGCGCACCTGAAACGAAATATCGCGGATCGCCGTCGTTTGACCGTCGTAGGTCTTGGTGACACCAGCGAATTCGACGATCAGCTCCTCCGCCATGGCTCAGTCGGCCTCCTCGCGATAGGGGAACAGACCGCGCTGCACAAATCCGAGAAAGCGGTCGATTCCGTAGGCGAGACCGCCGATGACGATCAAGATGAGAATGATGTGCTCCGACAAGCCGCGCCTCTGGCTGGTGCTGAGCAGATAGCCCAGGCCGTGTTCGGCGTTGATCAGTTCCGCGAGCATGATGTAGCCGAACGCCATGCCGAACAGCGACCGAAGACTTTTGTAGATATCCGGCAACGCCAGAGGGACCAGCACCTTGCCGATCACCTGCCGCTGGGAGGCCCCCAGGGTTGCGGCGGTTTCGACATAGCGGTCCGGCACGGACGTGATCGCGCGCACCGCGTCGGAATAGATGAAGGGAACGCAGGCAATGAAGATAAACATCACCTTTTGCGTTTCTTCGATTCCGAACCACAGAATCGTCAGCGGGATCAGCGCGGCCACGGGAATATTTCGCGAGAACAGCGCGACCGGCATCGCCGCCGATTCGAGCACGCGCCATGAGCCGGCCGCGATTCCCAGGGGCACGCCCACCAGGATCGCCAGCCCAAATCCGATCAGCACACGGCGCAGCGTCGCCACGATGCTCGCCGCCAGCGCGCGCTCGTTCCATAGCGCTCCAAAGCTCCGCGCGACCTCCACGGGCGACGGCAGAATCACCGGCGAGACCCAGCGCTGTTCAGGAGTTTTTCCGTGCGTCACCAGAAACCAGAACGCGACGATCAGCGCGACGGCGCCCGCTCCCAGCAGCCATCGCGCGAGCGGAGCAGGCAGAACTCGGAGATCGAAAAGACCCGGTTGTTTCGCGTCCATTTCTTGAGCCGTGCCGCGTGGCTTATTTCGCGCTTTCCAGCGGATAAACCTTCACTTCCACGCGGCGGTTCTTGGCCTGGTTCATGGCGTCGGCCGGATCGGCGGGACGCGCCCAGCCCAGACCAGTGGCCGTGAACTGATTGGGTTGCAGCGTCGGAAATTTCTTGATGAGCGCTTCCTTCACGGCATTGGCGCGGCGATTGGAAAGGTCCGCGACGTCGCTGTCGGACACGCGGCCCTTCATGGACGAATCCGTGTGGCCTTCAATCACGATGCGCGCGGCGCCGAACTGGCCGGCCATTTTTCCGATCTCCTCCACCACGAACGCCGCGTTCGGATCGTATAGTTTCTCGACATCCTTGCCGTCCACCGATTCAGTCACCTTCTTGGAAAGATCCCAGGAGTTGGAGAAGAAGTGAATCACCACCGTCTTGGTGAGGATCTCGTCGGACTCGCCTTGAATCGAAGCGGCGGTCGCGGGCGCGAACTGAACGTCGTACTCGTTCTTCTGACCGGAGTATTTTGCCTCTTTCCCCAGCTTCTGGAGCACGGTAAAGTCCATCACCTGGTCGAATTCGGTTTTGTCCGAGACCACGCCGACGCGTTTGTACAAGTAGTAGGCCGTGTTCCAGGTCCGCTCGAAGTTGGTGGGGTTGTTCTGGTTCAGGAAAAACTCCTGATTCTCGGCCCAGTTGGTGGAGTGCGCGTCACCCTGCATGCTGAGCGCGTCCGATTCAGGAATCGAGTAGCCGGCAGCCATCAACTTGGCCGTGGTGGTCTTGTTGTTCTGGTCCTTCAGCAACCCCATGCCTTCGAAGATGCCGCGCACCAAGCCTTCGATGATGTCGGGGTTGTCCTTGGCGAAATCGGCGCGAGCGAACCAGACGTCGGCAATCAACTTGTTCGCAGTGCCGGTATTGACCAGCATGCGATTACCCTTCACCTTGGCCAGGTTGTAAATGTCCGGGGCCCAACTGACCACCCCACCGATTTTCTTGTCGGCGTTGAACGCGGCGGCGGCCTGGAAAGCATCCTGGGTGAACTTGAAGTTCACTTCCGCCGGCTGCACGCCACCGTTGATCAGCGCGTTCAGCGCGAAGAAATGCGACGGCGAGTTTTGCGCCAGCACGATGGTTTTGCCGCGTAGGTCGGCCACCGTCTTGACGTTTTCGCGCACCACGATTCCATCGCCGCCGTTGGACCAGTCCACCTGCTGATAGACTCGCGGCATGACCCGCGAGTCCTTGCGCAGCGCCTCCATGAACAGCGGGACCATGTCGAGCGTGCCCCAGCCGATGTGCACGTTCCCGGCCGCGTATGCGTCGCGCATGGCCACGGGATCGTCGATCAGCGTCAGCTCAACTTTGAAATCCTTGCCGCCGGGACTCTTCCAGACCTTGCCGGGCTTGAAGCCGTTGTTGGCGAGAATAATTGGCGCCCAGCCCGCCCACACGTTGATGGCGAAGTGGACCGTGCGGTCCGCCAGCGGCTTGTAGCTGGAGATGCCCTGAACGGGCGGCAGTTTTGCCTCGGGAACGTACTTGTACTCCTTGGCTGTGGTGATGCCGCCGCTGTCGGGCGCCTCGGTGCCGGCGGCCATTTCCTCTTTGCTGATCTTTCCTGCTTTGGAGCCCGGCAACGCGCCGAACCGCCAGAGTCCGAGTCCAACCAGACCCACCACCACCAAGAGCACTGCCAAAAAGAACGCCGGCCTGGGACTACCGCTGGCCATGGGAATCTCCTCCTCCGTCAATTACGAGTTGTTTGTGTAGCCTTGTCCGCGACCGCCGGCCCCAGATCCTTGGCGGAATCGGCGAGCTTCGTGGTCTCCGGGGAACGCAACCCTAGCTCCACCTCGAACTGCGTGAGCGCCTCTTCAGCCATCACCTTCTCCATCTTTTCCTCGGCCTCGATGGACGCCAGCCCTTCCTGGGACATGTCCGACGCCACGCGCGCTTTGCCGCGGTTCTTGTCGATCTTGCCCTGGATCATCTGCTCGATCTGGCCGAAGTCGGTGGTCACATCCATGTTGAACGACTGAGCCAGCGCCGCGACTTCGGCTTCGGCCGCGCTCATCTTCAACTCGGCGTCGTATTTCTGGATCTTCTCGCGGACTTCGCCCAGTTTCTTGGCCGCATGCTGGATCTTCTTGAGGTTGTTCTCGTAAGCCTCCTCGTGCATCCGGAGCTGCTCTTCGTAAGCGGCCAGATCCTTCTTGCCCTTCTGCAACTCGAGCGCGAACTTGGCGGCCGCGTCGCGTTCGCCGGCTTTCAGGTAGGCCTTGGTTTGCGCCTCGAGCTTCTGCACGTGGTCCCGTGCGCCGGCCGCCTGACGGGTCACGCGCTCGACCAGGGCACGATAGGTCTCCAGGCCCTTGCGGCCCTCCTTGAGCTGCTCCACGGCATGGTCATGTTCGTACTGCATCTGGGCGATTGGGTCGGCTTCCCAGAATATGTTCGCGATCTTATTCAACTGTGCGCGAAACGCGCCCCAGAACTTTCCCAGAATCAAAGGAGGACTCCTTCCTGAGCACTCATTCTACTACTACGACGGGTGGGTCACGGTCGTTCCCGGATTCCGACAAGAGATTACAATGGAAGCGTTTAGCGCAGCCCTCCATGCTACCGTTCCCAAAATACTGCACGGAGGTCGAGGAACACATCCAGCGTTCCTACGGCATCCGTATCGTGACTCGGGACGTGCCCGACCCGCTGACCGGAGATCTGGACGGCGCGGAAATCCACATCGATCATGCAGTCACTGCCGAACAGCGCCTGTTCCTGCTGGCCCACCTGTTTGGCCACACGGTCCAGTGGAACGTGAACCCGCATGCTTTCGAACTCGGCCAGCCACGCCAGCCTCCCGTGGAGGAAGATGCGCTACCAACACTTATGGAGTATGAAAGGGAAGCGGCCAGCTACGCGCTCAGCATGCTCCATGAGGTCGGCATTCCCACGGTCGATCAGTGGCTGTCGGATTACACAGCGTGCGACATGGCATACTTGCGTCACTACTATCGCACGGGGGAAAAGAGGGAATTCTCAAGCTTCTGGCAGGACGACACGCCGCGCATACAACCACAGCCGGTTCCGCCCTTCACTCCCACCAAGCGATCGCTGCGCTGTGACGGAATTGTGATTTAGCACGTGGGCTCCAATATCCCCTCCTGTACTAAGATTGGACCAATCATGCTGACTAGGCGCCGATTGCGGTACTCGCTCGCCGTGGCTGCGCTGCTATGGCCGGTTTCGATCCTTGCACAAGAAGATCTGCACCAGGAAGACCGCCAGGCGCTACGGAAGATCCTGAGCGAAGTGGAAAAGGCAATCAACGCGCAGGATATCGAGGGCATCCTTGCGCAGATGGACCCGAACTGCACAGTGACGTGGTGGAACGCCGAGATCTCGCGCGGGCATGCCGATATTCGGGCCTATTACCGGCGGATGGTGAAGGATGCGGGGCGCATCATCACCAGGTACACGACGACTCAAGCCAAGGTGGGCGCTCCTGCGCGCTTCGTCGGCTCCGGAGGCGATATCGCCGTGGCCGACGGCAGCATGGAAGACGAGTTCTTCCCCGTCATCCGCGGCCCCTTCAAATTGAGCTCGCGCTGGAGCGCGACCGTGGCGAAATCCGGTGGGCAGTGGAAGATCGTAAACCTGCACTTGTCATCGAACG
>JBGPHB010000185.1:0-7450 GCA_041484155.1 Bryobacteraceae bacterium | reverse complement strand
CCCGTTCCCGGGTCGATGGAATCGTATACGTTCTGGAACACCATTTCCTTGTGACCCAGATATTTTCCGGTCTTGCGGTCCAGCTTCCACAGAATGCCGGTCTTGCCCGCGCTGAACACGTAGTTCTGACCCTGATCATCCACCAGAACCCGTTCGAAGACTTCGTCCAAGTCGAGCGTCTCGCCCGGCGCGTGGCTGTGATACCAGGCCAGCTTGCCCGTATCCGCGTCGATCGCCAGCGTGGAGTTGGCATACAGCGTCGCGCCGTTGCCGGAGCCGCGGCTCACGCGCATCCACGGCTTGGCTTGCGCCGTGCCCCAGTAGGTCAGGTTTAAGTCCGGATCGTAGCTTCCGGTGATCCACGTCTCGGTGCCCGCGCGGAAGGTGTTCGAGAGCCCCCCCCAGGTGTCGCCTCCAGGTTCGCCTTCGAGCGCCACCGTTCGAAAGCGCCAGGCTTCTTTGCCGGTCTTGGCGTCGTAAGCGCTAATGAAGCACTTCTCTTCCCGATACGACGCGCAGGAGTCGCGACCGAGGCCCTGAATCAGCCGGCCTTTCACTGCGATGGGGCCGCTGGTTTCGGCGTACTCGCCCTTGGAGCGGTCGCCCATGGTGGTGTCCCAGACCACCTTGCCGTTACGGGCGTCGAAGGCCATCAGATGCGCCTCGGGTGTGGCGACGAAAATCTTGTCATCGTAGATTGCGATGCCGCGCATGGCGGGGGCGGTGGGAATGGAGCCGTAGCGATTCTCCCAGATCAATTCACCAGTCTTGGCGTCGAGTGCCTGGAGCACCATGCCGGCGTTGTTTACGTACAGCACACCGTTATGCACGATGGGCGCGGGCTGGTTGCCGTTGCTCGCGCCCTCCTGCATGGCCCAACTCCACACCAGGCGCAGGTCGTTGACGTTCTGCGCGGTGATCTGGTTCAGGGGGCTGTAGTAGGTCGCCTTGTAGTCGCGGCGGAGCATGAGCCAGTCGCCGGGATCTTGATTGCGCAATATGGCGTCGGTGACCGGAACGTAGTTCTTGACTTCACCCGACACCGTGATTCCGCGGGGCGCTTGCCGGACCTGTTTGGCTGGTTGAACGGGAGGCGCCGCACGCTCACCCGAAGCGACGCTGCGGATTGAAACGCCGGATTCCGTCGTGAGCGCTCGATCGCCCGGCCGTTCGCCGTTGGCGTCGAGGATGAACGCCGCGAGGTTGAGGTAGGTATCGCCAGGGAGAGCGGCGCCGCCGGGAGGCATCGTGGATTGCATGAAGTTGATTAGTGCACCAGCGGTCCGGTCGCCCCACTGGACAAAGAAGTTCGAGCCGGCCAGTTGCGGCCCCTCGCGTCCGCTGAGATCGGCCGCATGGCAGGAGGCGCAGTTGGTTTGGTAAGCCGCACGGCCGGCCGCAACCTGGTCCGCGGTGTACGGTCCCACCGGACGCTGCTGCGCGAACAGAATCACCACGCCGCAGACGGCGGCGAGTACCGTCGCTAGAATCATTCGAGTCTTCATCGTTAGCCTCCTACCTGGCGCCGCTTCTTCATCCGCAATTCTTGAAGTTGACGACGCAGGGGTTTCCAATAGGCGATATCAAGCAGTCGCTCACGTTTTTCCTCGTCTTCCAGAAGTCGCGATACAAACTGGAGATCGCCTTGAATGGCGGCGGCAACTGCCGGCCGGATCGCAGCGATTTCAGCGGCCGGAGCTGGTGATCGGGAGCTGACCTCCAGAAGCAGCGCAGGAGTCCGCAATTCTCGCAACCAAAACTCAATGTTGGCCGGGCTCGGGACTCCCACATTCTCAAAGTAATTCCGCTCGACCAGACGCCGGATCATGGGCCAGTCCTTGTCTCGTTGCGTCTTTTTCGCTGTTACCAAGTCGTCGAGACTAAGCAGTTCCACGCTTTCGTTACCGACCTGGATCGTGGTGCGCCGGTTGTAGAGCTCGGTGAATCCATTGCCATCGCGTAGTCGTGCCATCAGGTCGATTCTCAATCCGGCCACGTCCGGCCTGGTGCACCGGAAGTGAACGGCGTGGCCGGCGATGAGGAACTCTTCGTTGAGCGGCGGCACCGCAATCGGTCCAGCTTCGAGTTCCTGAAGGGCGGCGCGGAGGCGGACGAGATTCTCGGGATCAACGAGAATAAGAAGGTCGATATCCCGGCTAAACTCCGCCGCGCCGTAGAACACGCACGCCTGGCCTCCCATCAGCAGCGCCTTCACGCCATTCTTCCGGATCGAAGAAAGGGCTTTGAGTATCGGGCTCGGGCTCAAGCGTGCCTCCCAAGGCAATATAGGTGTCCCATAGGCGCATCGATTCGCGGAATCGCTCTTGCGGCGTGAGGCGATACCACTCAGCCCACTCGTCGCCAACCAGGTCCTCGGCGCGGATCAACTCCACAGTTTCATTGTCCCCGATTTCGCGGCTTGGTATCCTCATTCTTGCCTATGCATCCGTCTTCATTGAATCCGACGCGCATCACCATAGCTGTTCTGGTCCTTGCCTTTCCCATGGCGGCGCTTGCCGACCTGAGTCAAACCACGACTCTTCCAGCGACGACTGCCGTGAACCTGGACACGGGGGCAACCGCCAGTTCCGGCGGCGACATCCTTTGGAACGGCAGTACCATCGCTCCGCAAGGCAAGGCGAGAGCGGCTAACGTCGGCAATTTTGGCGCCTCGAGTTTTGACACTCTGGAAAAAGCCCTCTTTGCACCGTTCTCCGTGATCGCCTCATCGGCCCCGATTGCCGCCAGTGTGCTCGTGGTCGGGGACATATTTGTCGTGTTCACGAACGGCGCGAACACGTCGAAAGTCCTGGTCACCGCGAAGAGCGGTGGCTCGATTACGCTGCGATTCGTCACCTTCATCACACCCGTGCCCACGGGACCTACCATCACCAACATCTTGAACAACTCCAGCCGGATTCCGGCGGGCCTCCCGAACTCCGGGATCGCGCCGAGCAGCCTGTTTGTGATCCTCGGCACCGGTCTGGCCGACCCGGGCGCCGCGGTCCTCCAGTCCAGCGAGGGACAGGGACTCCAAACCACGCTGAACGGCGCGAGCATCACGGTCACGGTGAACGGCACGACAACTCACCCGGCGCTGTACTACACGAGTCCGACGCAGCTCGGCGCGGTTCTTCCCGCCGGCACTCCGGTCGGGACGGGAACCATCACGGTGGCGCACAACGGTACGACCAGCAATGCCTTCACGATCCAGGTGGTGGTCAGCGCGCCGGGGATCAGTACCTATAATGGTTCGGGTATCGCGACCGATGCGGTCACCGGGGCGCTGCTCAACTACACCAGTTCAGGAGTTCCCGGCCAGATTATCATCCTCTGGGGGACAGGCCTTGGCGCCGACCCGGCCGACAGCGACACAACCTACACCACAACGCCGCACGCCATAAATGTTTCCTTGGTGATCTATATCGGAGGGGTCCAGGCAAACATCGTCTATGCGGGTGCGTCGATATATCCGGGTGTGGATGTGATTGGACTGACCATACCCGATTCGGTTCCCAACGGCTGCTGGGTTTCGCTCGCGGCGTTAAGCGGAAGCGTCCTGAGCAATGTCGTCACTCTTCCCATCAACAAAGGCGGCGGTGCGTGCATCGACTTCCAAACCGGACTGAACGGGAATCAGATCACGCCTTCGGGTGGACAAACGCTCAGGACCGGGTTGGTATCCCTCGTTCAGACCAATTCCGCCACTCGGGCTGTCACGAATAGTGCAAACGCGGCGTTTGAGAAATACACCGGAATCTACGCGCAAAACAATTCCGTCTCGCCGGGCGGATGCATCGTGAACGATCTTACGCCTGCTACCATTGGAGGCATCACGGGTCTGGATGTGGGCACGATTACGCTTACCGGTCCAAACGGGCTCTCCGTCACGCTGGCTTCGCAGCTTGGTATCAAGGGTGCGTTTTTCGCGAATCTCGCGGCTGGAGGGATTCCATCGTCGGGTGGAACCTTTACGTTTAAGGGCTCAGGTGGGGCGGACGTGGGTTCTTTCACTTCCACAATTACTTTGGCGAACCCGCTGCTCACCTGGACCAATCAAAGCGCGGCTGCCACAGTCAACCGAAACCAGGGACTCACGGTAACCTGGACCGGCGGAAATCCGGGCACCTACGTCTTCATCACTGGAACCTCGACTGTTCCCGGAAGCTCCTCAGCAACGTCGGTGGGAATCACCGCGGGCTACACGTGTCTGGCTCGGGTTGACGATGGGCAGTTTACCGTGCCCTCCTATATTCTGTCGGCGCTGCCGGCCGGTAGCGGAGGCACGGGGTTGCAGAATGACGTTTACCTGCCGCTTTCGGCCAGCGGCCTTGATATCGGGTTGGCGCTGGGAGACGTGTCCTTCACCACGGCCTCGGCGTACAAGTGAGCCCGCTCCCTTACGGTCGCGGTTCGGTAAGTGGCCGGTTGCGCAGACCGCGACCGTGAGGGAGCGGGCTAAACGGTGGCCGATTGCGCAGAGCGCCGATACCGAACCGCGACCGTAAGGGAGCGGGCTGAACGAATGTCTCACACCCTCCTATCCTCGAGGCGGGGCTACGCTGCCTTGAGGCGAATATCCACGATCGGCGACGTCACGATCGGACCCAGATAATCCGGGTGGCGATATTCGAGATGCATGCCGCGGCCCACGAATGCCGTTTTCAGCATCGAGCCGCCCCAATTCGATCCGCTGATCCGTACCAGCACCGGCTCGGGACAAAACTCCGGGTGACCCGAGATCAATGCCTGGCTGTCCTGGAGGACCGTGAGCGTGTACCAGCGATTCTGGGTTTCGACCTCAATGGTGCTCTCATCGGGCAAGTCTCGAAGGTAGACTCCGCCCTCGATCTCACTGCGGATGATGTTGCCATTGATCTGATCGCTCAGGTTCGGGTGTGGCACGAACATCCTGATTTCATTTTACAACCTTGTCCGGGCGTCCGCATACAATAGGAATGCATGGGAGTCTTCTATACCCGCCCGGACCTGGTTCGGGCACGCGCCGAATGGCGGCGCGCCGGTAAAACCGTCGTCTTCACCAATGGTTGCTACGACATCCTGCACCCAGGGCACGTTCGCCTGCTTGAAAAGGCTCGATCGCTCGGAGACCTCCTCATCCTGGCGCTCAACACCGATTCGAGCGTCGCGCGCCTCAAAGGGCCGTCCCGCCCCCTGATTCCCGAAGCCGATCGCGCCGCGATGGCGCAGGCGCTCGAAGCCGTGGACGCCGTTACGTTCTTCGACGAAGACACCCCGCGCGAGCTGATCGCCGAAGTCCTGCCCGACGTCCTGATCAAGGGGGCGGATTGGGCGCACTTCATCGCCGGACGTGAGGAAGTGGAGGCCGCGGGCGGAAAGGTGATGGCGTTGGCGCTCGAGCCGGGGTACTCAACTACCAATATCGTCGAAGAACTGCTCGCGCGGCGCACGTGACCCATCCGGCCGTTCGCGATCTGTTCCACACTCTAAGCCGGCACGCGGCGTTTCAGGATCTCACCGGCAAGTTCCTGCGTCGCGAGGCGGGGTCCTTTTCGCTCGCCGGCCTCACGCCTACCTCCAAGGCGTTATATCTAGTCCTTTTATGGCAAGCCACCGAACGCCCGTTGATCGTATTGGCCGATGGCAATCAAAGAGCGGAGCTTCTGGCGGAGCTTACCGAAACGTTTTTCGATCTTCTCGTTTCGCGGCCGGAGGGAGGCCGCCCTCAACTCCTGCCCGCGCTGGACGTCTTGCCGGGGCAGAACGTCGCGCCGCACAGGGAAATCACGGAGCAGCGCGCCATCGGATTGTGGCGCTTGGCCACCTCCAACGTGCCGATTACCATCGCACCCGCGGGCTCCGCGCTGCTGCGAACGCACGGCCCGGACTATTACCGCCGCCTGGCTCTCGATCTGCACGTGGGTGAAGAGCTGCCGCTCGATACCATCGAAGCGCATCTGAACTCGATCGGCTATGAAAGGCGCGAGCCGGTGGAAATGACGGGCGAGTACTCGATCCGCGGCGGCATCCTGGACGTTTTCCCCGCCGAAAGCGCGCGTCCGCTCCGTATCGAGTTCTTCGGCGACGAGGTCGAGTCCATCCGCCGGTTCGATGTCGAGACCCAACGGTCGGTGATGCGCATCACCGAAGCCAGCGTGCTGCCCATGGTTGAAGAGCCTCGCTCGCACGCCGAGCCGCGCGAAAAGTCGTTCACGGACCTGGCTCCTGAAGCCGCCATCGTTCTGGATGAGCCGGAGCAGATAGAGTCCGCCGCGGAACGCCTTTGGAAGCGCCTGGATGCAGGCGTCGACCCCGAGCTTGCCGGAGCCAGCTTTTTCCGTTGGGAGGAATTCGCGCGGCGCATTGACGGCCGTCCGAAGGTTTTGTTGCGTGAGCTCGACCTGGACACCTCTGCGCCACACATCGGCACGCGCCCTTCCATGGCGTTTCATGGCAGTATGCAGGTGGCGGTGGCCGAAGCCAAGACGCTAGTCGAACAGGGTTATCGCGTCGGCTTCTTCGCGCCCTCGAACGGAGAGTTGGAGCGGCTGGCAGACATCCTGCGCGAATACTCGGTCCCCTTCCAGTTGGGCCTGGCGCCGAACGAAGCGGCTTCGCCCTACCTCGCCGAGCGCGCGTATCTGGCGGGTCCGGTGGCCAGCACGTATCTAATTAAAGGACTCGTCCGGCGCGGCGCAATTTTTCCGGAGTCGTCCATCGCGTTTATCGGATCGGAAGATCTTTTCGACGCTTCCGATTTGATCGCTCGGCCGGGTGTGACCAAGAGCCAGTTGGCAGCTTTCGCGGCCGATCTCGCCGATCTGAAGCCGGGCGACTACGTGGTGCACGTCACGCATGGCGTCGGACGTTTTGTTGGCGTCCGGGAAATCGTCCAGGGGGATCAAAAGGGCGACTTCATGTTGCTCGAATACTCCAACGACGCCAAGCTCTACGTGCCGCTGACGCGCATGGACCTGGTGGAGAAGCACCGGGGCGCGGGCGAAGCGGCGCCGCCGCTCGACAGGCTCGGTGGCGCAACTTGGACGGCCCGTAAGTCCAAAGTGAAATCCAAGATGCGCGACATGGCGGACGAGCTGCTCAAGCTCTACGCCGAGCGCCGCATGACCGAGGGTTTTCCGTTTTCGCGCGATTCCAACTGGCAGCGCGAATTTGAAGACGCGTTCGAGTTTACCGAGACCAAGGATCAACTTTCCGCGGCGAAAGAAATCAAGCACGACATGGAAAACCCGCACCCCATGGATCGTCTGCTGTGCGGCGACGTCGGGTATGGCAAGACCGAGATCGCCATGCGCGCCGCCTTCAAGGCATTGGGAGACGGCAAACAGGTGGCGGTGCTCGCGCCCACCACGGTGCTGGCGTTTCAACACTATGAAACGTTCCGCCGGCGGTTCGCCGCATTCCCCGTGCGCATCGAGATGCTCTCGCGTTTCCGTTCGCCCAAGGAAAT
>JBGPHB010000184.1:0-7472 GCA_041484155.1 Bryobacteraceae bacterium | reverse complement strand
TGCCGTTTCATCACCGAACTCGGCACGGGACCCATCCATGCCGAGTTCACCGAACTGATCAGTTTTCACGATCAAGAAACCAAGGCGATGCGGGTGCATCCGCTCGCCTAAGCTTACTTCGATCCAGCGGCTTGCGAGGCACGCAGGGATTCGCCCCCGGAGAGTCCGCGAACGGGCAGGATCATGGGAACCTGTTCGCGATAACGCCGGTACAATTCTCCGTGGGTATGCACCAGATCGCGCTCCTCCAATTGAATGCCGACCAGAATGTAGCCGGTGCACGCTAGCGCGAATACCAGCCGCGTCGGCGTCATCACCGGTGTGGACCAGAACGCGATCAGGAACCCCAGATAGAGCGGGTGCCGGACTACGCGATAGAGAATCGGCTGGCGGAAGGTGGGGGCGGCGTAGGTCGTGCCGCGGAAAAAGGCGAAAACCTGACGAAGTCCGAAAAGTTCGAAGTGGTCGATCAGGAAAGTGGTTACTAGAACCATGAGCCAACCAAGGAAGCCGAGACCCGTCATCAAAAGCCTGACACTATCGTTATCGATCTTCCAAATAGATCCGCCCAGCGGACGCCACAGCCACACCAGCAGCACCAGAGCGAGGCTCGAAAGCAACACGTAAGTGGAACGTTCGGCGGCCGGCGGGATCACTTTGGTCCACGCCCGCTTGAACCACGGGCGGGCCATGATGCTGTGCTGAAGTGCAAACACAGTCAGCAGAGCGGCATCGATCAAAAGGCCGGCCGCCAGTGGCGCCGGTGGGCCGGAATTCATTGACTTGGGAGCGAGATCGCCTACAAAGGCGATCATGTACAGAAACGTTCCGAGGAAGATCGAATAGCTGACCACCCCGTAAACCAGGACTGCCGTGCGTTTGAGCATGCTCAAGTTTGCCGCAGGAGACGTTCTCGGGGCGTTCTGTGGGGGCCGATCAAGCGTTCCGCGGCACTGCGGGCAAGCGAATTCGATAGAATCGTGGACACGCGGCCTGCTCCCGGATTCCAGGAGGACTTTTGCGAATCGTTGGTTTCGCGATCCTACTTTCGACGCTAGACGCCGCCGCTCCCGACACGCGCTTAGCGCAATCTTATTTATCGCTGCCCATCTCGTTTGCCAGGCGGGCCGACTCGTATGACGCGCGCGGGTTGAATTATGCGGTGGCAGTGGATGCGATGGGGGCCACGATGCAGCTCGCCGGCGCGCCGTTGCGGATGCGGCTTGCCGGCGCAGACTCGTGCGCGAATCTCACCGCGCTCGATCCGCTTCCCGGAAAAGTGAATTACATTTTCGGCCGCGATGTGCGCCGGTCCCAGACGCTGTTCAGGCGCGTGTCGTGCCGGTCGCCATACCCGGGAATCGACCTGATCTTCCACGGAAGCCAGGGACAACTCGAGTATGATTTTGTCATCGCGCCGGGCCGCAAGCCGGAAACCATTGCTCTCGCATTCTCCGGTGCGGACGAGCTTTCGCTGGATGGAGGCGGCAGTTTGCTCATCCGCGCCGGTAATTCGCAGATCCGGCAGGCTAGGCCGGTCGCTTACCAGACCATCGGCGGCCGGAACGTGCGGGTGGCCGTGGAGTATTGGATCGACGCGTCGCGGTACGTTCATTTCCGTCTCGGACGCTACGATGGACGATACAGGTTAGTGATCGATCCAGTCATCCTGTTTCACACGCAATTCGGCGGGAGCAGCAACAACTTCGCCGCCGCGGTCACGCTTGACGCACAGGGCAATGCGTATATCGCAGGCATCACCAATTCCGCGGATTTCACAACCAGCAACGCCGAGCAGAACCAGATCGGCAATGCACCTCTGCTCCTGTCGAGCAATGGCGGCGGAAGCTGGATGTTTCCTTCCTTCCCGGCTGCCGCCGCCGGCCCCATTGCCGTTGCGCCGTCTAATTCATCGATTGCTTACGCGGCCGGCGGGACGGGCATTGTGCGCAGCTCAGATGGCGGCAGGTCGTGGACGGCTACCGCCAGCAAAGGACTGGCGCCGCCGCTTTACACCATCGCGGTGGACCCGCAGGATAGCGCCAAGTTGTACGCCGGCGGCGTTTCCGGCCTCGCGTTCAGCCTGGATGCCGGGAAGAGCTGGACTGGGTCGAGCTTCGCGGGGCTCGCTGGATCCAGCAACTACGTCAATCTGGTTGTACCTCATCCCACGAAGGCAGGAACGCTATTTGCGGCGTCACAAAGCCCGTACGCGCTCTACCGCAGCAGCGACTATGGTCAGAGCTGGACCAAACTGAACCCGCAGCTGGCAAGTGGCGTTGTTGCCGCGCCGATGGCACTTCTGTTCGATCCGCGCAATCCTGACGTCGTGATCATGGGGGAGAGATCGGGCGCGTTGCAAACCTCGCTGGACGGCGGCGATACGTGGTCTTTTCTCGGACCGCGCGAGGTCGACGGTCCGCAGTCGATCGCGATGGATGCGGGTGACCCGGACACGCTCTATTTGACGGACGGCTTCGGGCTGGAGAAAAGCTCCGATGGAGGCCGAAGCTGGCGCGTGGTTCTGGCAATGACGAACCAGACGGCTCCGACTCCGGTCGCCGCCGACCCGAATCGTGCCGGGTTGGCCTTCGTAATCGGGAATCAAGGTCTGTTTCGAACGGTCGACAAAGGTGAAACGTGGACGCCGGTTGCGCTGCCCTATCCGTTATTCGTTGTGAACTGGCTCACGGTCACACCCGGCAGTTCGAATCTCTTGATCGCGGCGTCGACCAACCAGGACGTGTTCGTTACCAAGTGGGACCCCAAGGGCGGTCAGCTTCTCTACTCCACATTCTTGGGCGGCTCCATCAATGAAACGGCGACCGGCATCGCGGTGGACGCGGCCGGGAACGCTTATGTGGCGGGCTTCACCAACTCAGCCAATTTTCCGCTGACGCCGGGAGCGTTTCAAAGCACGCTCGCCGGAACGCAGAACGCGTTCGTCACGAAACTGAGCCCAGACGGCTCGAAACTCATCTATTCGACGCTGTTGGGCGGCGGAGGCGAGCTGACCGGCGGCATTGTTGTAGATGCCGCTGGCGCGGCTTACGTAACCGGGAGCACACGCGGCAGTTTTCCATTAACCGCGAATGCGGCGCAAAAATCCACGCAAGGGACGTGCATCAACCCTACCCCATACTATAACTATCCGCTTTCCGGCGACGCCTTTGTAACCAAGATCAACGCCGATGGCGCCTCGTTGGGATATTCGACTCTTCTGGGCGGCGCATGCGGCGAGTCGGGTTATGGCATCGCCCTCGACGCCAACGGCGGCGTGTGGGTTACGGGAAACACGTTTTCGAGCGATTTTCCTGTGACCGCCGGCGCGCTACAGCCGAAATACGGCGGTGGATTCGGCGATGGCTTCCTGGTCCGTTATACGAAAGACGGTTCGCTGTCTTACGCGACCTACGTCGGCGGGAGCTCCTACGATGACTTGCGCGCGTTGGCGCTAGACGCGGCGGGAAACATCTATCTGACGGGGTCTGGCCTCGGCTTCACCCAACCGCCCTCTGCTGGAGCTTTCCAACCCAAGCCAAACGCCGTGTGCCTGGTATCGTCGATTGGCCCGCCCCTCTTCAATACGCAAGGCAATGCATTTGTCATGAAACTCGATCCCGCGGCTGCGAACGTTGTGGGCTTAACCTATTACGGCGCGCCGTGTATCGTTACGGGGCAGTCGATCGCGGTGGATGCGCAAGGCGCTGCATGGATCGCGGGATTCACGGACTCCAAGACGCTTCCAACCGCGGGCCCTTTTCAGTTCGGTGGCGGCACTGGATTTCTTGCGAAGTTCAGTTCGGACCTCACGCAGCTTGAATTCGCCACGTATTTGCCGAGCGTAGGCGCGGTGGCGCTGGATCCGAGCGGCGCCGCGATTTTCGTAGGCGGCGAAGCACCCGCGGGAACGACGGGGCAGTCGACCCGTGCTTATCTGGCGAAGTTGGACGCCGTGCCTTCGGCGGTCAGTCTGGACCAGTTCGCCAGCTTGAACCCGAGTGTCCTGCCATTCCTCGCGACCCCCCTCATCGTGCCGGGCAAGGTGATACGGATCACTGGTCATGGGCTGGGTCCCGCGGCCACGACGCCGGGTGTAACCACGCCGCAGGGCTTGGTCGCAACCAGCGTCGCGGGGGTGAAGGCGACGTTTAACGGCATCGCTGCGCCACTGCTCTCGGTCAGTTCCGCGGAGATCCAATGCGTCGTTCCATTTGAACTGCTGGGGCTGGCTTCCGCCACCGTTCAGGTGGAATATAACGGGCTCAAATCGAATGCTGTACTAACGCCCGTGGACGCGATGGGAGTCGATGTGCTGGCGGTTCTGAACGAAGATTTCACGATCAACGCGACCACCAACCCAGCCAAGGCCGGCTCGGTCGTAACGCTCTATCTTACCGGTCTGGGCCAGACGAACCCGCCCAGCCTCGATGGTCAGGTGAATCGGCCTCCTCTGGCCCAACTCACGGCCCCGCTCAAGGTCGGGTTTGGGAACGATCCGCCCCTGGAGGTGACCTACGCTGGCGCCGCACAGGGTTTGGTGGCGGGCGTGGTCCAGGTGAACTTCCGTGCGCCTGCGAAGACCGCTGTGAACTTGAACGTCAGGTCGGGATTGGGTGCAACGTTCGATACGATTGCGTATTTCACTGTATTTGTGGAGTAGCCGCCCCAGTTGCAGGCAAGGGCCTGCGTTACTTGACGGATAGTGTGCGTAAGGCACTAAGATCTAAGGAGTACCGGAGGAGCAAGAGAAGCTCATGCCAAATCGATCGTGCCTTGCATTTATTCTAGCGGCGGTCTCGCCGGCCCTATTCGCGCAGTGGCTGGATTATCCGACTCCTGGCGCGCCCGCGCCGCGCACCGCCGACGGGAAGCCGGATCTATCCGCAATGTGGGGATGGGAAAACCGCGCCAATTGCGGCGCGCATTGCAACGACACACAAATCGGACGAGAGTCTATCAACATCGCTTACAGCCTCAAGGATGGCCCGCCGTACCGGCCGGCGGCGGCCGAGCTTGTAAAACAACGAACGGCGACGCAAGGCCAAGATCCCAACGTCCACTGCATGCCGCGCGGGGCTCCTAGAATTTGGACCGATGATTATTACAACATGGTGGGGAAATAGAACATGCAAACTCGACGTCGTTTGTTGCAGAATACTGCCTGGGCCGCCGGCGCAGCCGCGCTCGCGAGCGCCAAGGCCGGCGCGCAAACGGTAGGCGCCGCCATTGAGCAGCCGTCATGTATGCGCTTTTTCCCGCCCGGGTTCAGGAACCAAAGAATTAAGACCTCAGGGGCCGAGATCAACGTGGTGATCGGCGGCTCCGGTCCGCCCGTGCTCCTGTTTCACGGAGCGCCGCAGTCGGTCGTCACCTGGCGTTTGATCGCACCCGATCTGGCCAAGAATTTCACGCTGGTGATGTGCGATTTGCGCGGCTACGGCGATTCCAGCAAGCCCGAGGACCAACCCAAGCACGCCAGCCAGTCCAAGCGGCCGATGGCGCTGGATGGCGTGGAAGTGATGGAACACCTGGGCTACAGCAAATTCATGATGGTCGGCCACGACCGCGGCGGGCGCGTCGGACGCCGCATGGCGCTGGACCATCCGGACCGCGTGCAGAAACTCATCGTGATGGATATCGTGCCGGCGCATTACCTCTATTCGCACGTCACCATCGATTTTGTGCAAGCCTATTTTCACTGGTTCAACTACCTCCGGCCGGCGCCGGGTCCCGAGAACGAGCTCAAGGCGGCCAACGATGCCGCGCTCGCGCGAACCACCGACGACGTCCAGCGCGAATACCTGCGCACCATGACCAACCCGCTCAGCATTCATGCCATGTGCGAGGATTACCGCGCGTCGGCATCCATCGACCTGGAGATTGACGCGGCGGACATTAAGGCCGGCAAGAAGATCCAGTGCCCGTTGTCGACCCTCTGGGCCGCGAGCGGCGCCATGGGCCGACAGTATGACGTGCTCGCGATCTGGAAGGACGAGGGCGTGAACGTCACCGGCAAGGGCCTGCCGGGCAACCACTCCTTGCAGGAGAGCGCGCCCAAGGAGACGCTGGCGGAAATACAGCAATTTCTACGCTCCTGATCTAACCAATGCCCGTCGACGCCTTTAATGTTTCTCTCTCAAGTGGCGCTCGCATGAAACTCGACACACGGGCCGTTATCGAATCCGGCGAAGGATTGGCTGTGCTGCATGGCGCATGGTCGCTCGGCCCACCAGCGGCGAGGCAGGGGCTGAGCACCGAGTCGTGCGGCGTCAACCGGACGGCAGTTGGAGGTTTGTGATCGACAATCCGAATACGCCGCCGCGATGAACGTCAGTTGGGAAGCCTTGCATCGCGGCCGGAAAGCGCCTCTTTTGGGCGTTAGGTTATGTCAGCTCTTTGAAGGGATTGAAGACCCTGAGTCCGGGACGCCGGAAGTCCCGATCGTTGCCTGTTGCGATCGTCAACCCGTGCCGCCGGGCAGTGGCCGCGATGTAGCTGTCTTCGACGGGCATGCGCCGGCCAGCTATGTCGAGCAGCCGTTCTTGCTCCGCCCAAACGTGGGCAACCGACACGTTAAACCCGTGAATTCGTCCCTGGAAAGCGTCCACAAGCCGTGTCATCCAGGCCTGGAGGGCCTGCCGCTGGCGTCCGTCCTTGGTGCGCACCCAGTAGGCCAGTTGGGCAATGACGACGGCGCTCGTGTAGCAGCGGTCTTGTTCCTTTTCGAGCCAGGCGACGACGCGCGCATCGCCCTGCCGCTTGGCCGGCTGGCAGATGACATCTGTATCGAGCAACCAACTCATAGCTTGCGGCGCCTGGCCGGCGCGCTGCGGCGCGGAGGCACATCTTCCGGACTGACTGGGCAGGCTTTGAGCACGGTAAGCCAGTTCTCCCTGCCTGCCAGCCGTCGAAACACGAGCGCGTCTTCTTCCGCGTCGAAGTGCGCGTCGAAATAATCACCGGGGGAGGCCGGAGCAAGAGCAGCCGGAACAGAGAGTCGCCGCTTGGCGTCTAGCGTAACGATCATGGTGGGATTATCCCACCTCGCGTCAACAGGGTCAATGCCCCGGTTGGAATGTCGCGAACGGCGTCAGGAAGAAACGGACGGCCCGCCGGCCAGATCGCTACCGAACAATGCCACGGATCAGGTCAATCCCGCGCGGGAACCCGGAGAGGAACCTTCGAGGCCTATCTCCGCTCCGGCAGCGCGAACACGTGCGAAACTGGAGTCATGGTGAAGTCTGTCGAAGGGATCTACCGGAACGGGAGGGTCGAACTTGTCGAACCTCTGAACGAAGCTGAAGGTTCGCGTGTAATCGTGACGTGGGTTCATCCGCCAGCGGTGGTCGACCTTCGTGAAAGAGGCATAGACGAGGGTCAGGCTGCGGATCTGCGCCGTCGGTTAGCCGCCTTTGCGGAGGATTGGGATCGGCCTGAGATGGCTATCTACGATGACCTGCCGTCGCGAT
>JBGPHB010000183.1:0-7483 GCA_041484155.1 Bryobacteraceae bacterium | reverse complement strand
TTGAGGAGGGGCTGAAGGCTGGCCTTGCACCAGAGGAAGCGCGGTATGCCGCGCTGCGTGAGATGGGAGCCATTTCCAAAAACAAGGAGGAATGCCGCGATATGCGCCGCGTGAACTTTATCGACGACCTCTCACGGGACCTCCGCTATGCGGGCCGGTCCATGCGCCGGAGTCCAGGTTTTGCCGCGCTCGCCGTTCTGATCATGGCGCTCGGCATCGGCGCCAATACGGCGGTCTTCAGCGTAGTGAATGCGGTGTTGCTGAAGCCGCTGTCGTATCGCGATCCGGATCGAATTGTGACCCTCTCCGATTCCGCAAAGACCCTGGGGTCTCCGGATCAATTGTCCAAGCTCGTCTCGCTGCCCAATTTCCAGGATTGGCACGACCAAAGCGCCTCGTTCGAGGCGATGGCACAGTACGTCTCGCGGGAAACCGCCGTGATGCCGGGCTCCACCGCCGAGTATGCCCAAGCCGCCGTGGTGAGTGCTGAATTCCTTCGAGTCTTCGCCGTTGAGCCGATCGTCGGGCGCTCCTTCGCGGCGGAAGACGTGCAGCCGGGTAGTGCGGGCGCCTTGCTGATCAGCCATGCCTATTGGCACAGTCATTTCGGCGGAGACCCGCGAGTTCTGGGGCAGACGGTGCGTATGTTTGGCAGAACCATCCCCATCGCCGGCGTGCTGCCTCCGGGCTTCCACTTCCCGGGCAAGACGGATCTCTGGCTTCCGTACCGCGAAGTGCGCGCGGAACGTCGCGGAGGACGCAACTATTTCGCCGCCGGGCGTCTCAAAACCGGAATCACCCTGGGCCAAGCACAAGCCGAGATGACCTCCATCGGTGGCCGGCTCGAACAGCAGTATCCGGAGTCTAACCAGGGACGCAGTGTCGCGGTCACGCGCATGCGTGATGCGATGATCGGGGACACTCGCCTCACTCTGTACCTCCTGTTAGGCGCCGTGAGCGTGGTGCTTCTGATCGCCTGTGCCAACACCGCGACGCTGCTGCTCGGCAAGGCCACGGCTCGTACTCGCGAAGTCGCCGTTCGCGTGGCGCTGGGGGCGAGCCGCCGGCGTATCGTGAGGCAACTGGTCACGGAGAGCTCTCTGCTGGCATTCCTCGGCGGCGCCTCAGGGCTTGGGCTCGCCTATTGGGGATCGAAGGCCCTGATCGCGCTGGCTCCGGCCGACTTGCCCCGGCTCGCCGAAACGGGTATCGATCAATGGGTGCTCGCGTTCGCCTTGGCCATTTCGGTAGTCACGAGCCTGCTGTTCGGACTGGTTCCAGCGCTCTACACATCGAAAGTCGACTTGAACGACGCGTTGAAACAAGCCGGAACGCGATCGGTGATTGGCGGCGGCCTGGCGCGCATGCGCGGAGTGCTGGTGGTGGCCGAGATCGCGCTGGCCGTAGTGCTGCTCTGCGGAGCAGGACTGCTGATCAAGAGCTTTATCGCCTTGCAGAATGTGGCTCTGGGTTTTCGGCCCGAGAATGTGCTCGTGATGAGGGCGACCGTGCCTGGCTTATTCACACCGGAGGACGGGCGGCGAGCCAACCAGTTTTTCAAGGATCTGCTCTCCCAGGTTGCCCCTTTACCGGGCGTGCTGGCTGCCGGCGCGACCATGGTTCCGCCCGGGCGCATCGATTCGAAGAGTTCCTATTTCCTCGATCACCTGCCGGCGCAAATGAATATGAGCGGGCCGATGGCCGCGATTTCCATCGTGGCGCCAGGCACCTTTGCCGCGCTGGGAATTGTACTCAAGAGCGGACGCGACTTCAACGACGGCGACACGCGCGACCGGCCCTTCGTCGCCGTGGTCAATGAAGCATTGGTTCGAAGATCTATTCCCAGCGAGAACCCGATTGGCAGAACGATCTTCTGCCCCTTCGATTCTTCGGAGGCGCTGACGATTATCGGCGTGGCCGGTGACGTCCACCAGCGGGGCCCGGCCATTGAGCCGATGCCGGAATGCTACATGCCGTACCAGCAGCACGCCTACAACGGATCGACATTGAGCGTCGTGGCGCGGACCGTTGGCGATCCAACCGCCCTCGCGGAAACCGTGCGGCGCCTGGCGCGCCAGAGATCGCCGGAGGTCCCGCTGAAGTTCACGACGATGGAAGCGACGCTTTCCGATAACGTGGCTGCGCCCCGATTCCGCGGTCTGTTGTTTGGCGTTTTCGCGGGCTTGGCCGTCTGCCTTGCCATGGCGGGCGTCTATGGCGTGATGGCGTACGCCGTGGGCCAACGCTCGAACGAGATCGGCCTGCGGATGGCCCTCGGCGCCGGCGCCGGTTCCGTGCTCCGGCCCATCCTCGGCCAAGGACTGTTCCTCGCGGGTCTTGGCTTAGTCTTGGGCTTGGCCGCCGCGCTTGCCGGCACACGGTTGCTCACCGCGGTGCTGTTTCAAGTGCAGCCCAACGATCCCCTGGTGTATCTGTCCGTCGCGGTTCTGCTGGGCCTGGTCACACTGGTTGCCAGCTACCTCCCGGCCAGGCGCGCTTCCAAAATCGATCCGCTGACTACGTTACGACAGGAATGAACACGGCATGCTATTCTGAAACCGAATTCGAGTGTTGTCTATGCGTCTCCGCACCGCACTCGTTGCCGGTTTCCTGGGCTTGGTTTCCATCTTGGGTGTGCTTCGCGCCCAGAAGCCGTTCAAAGAATATCCGGCGATCGAGTACGCCAACTTCGCTCTTCCGCCCGACTACAACCAGAAGGCCGAATGGACGCGGGCACGGCTACGCTATCCCGACACCTTGGGCTATCCGTATCGGAATCTCAGTTACTCCGACGGACGGGCTTTCCCCGGCTATTGGACCATGGACTACCCGCGCTCGGACCGGCATTTGCTGGCTGGCGTCCGGCGGCTGACGCGCATCGATGCGCGTTCGGTGGAGCAGGTGGTCGACCTGGATGGCACCGACGAAATCTACAACTGGCCGAACGTGTATGGCGTCGAGGTCGGACATTGGCAACTGCCGGACGACCAGGCAGCGCAGTTCCGCCAGTTCCTGCTACGCGGAGGCTTTTTCATGTGCGATGACTTCCACGGATCGCAAGAGTGGGACGGCGGCAACGAATGGGATGTCTTCACCGAGAGCATGAACAAGGTCTTTCCGGACCGGCTCATCGAAGACATCCCGAACAACGATCCCATCTTTCATGTGCTGTACGATTTGAACGACCGGTTTCAAGTGCCTGGTGCGCAGTTTTTCGAAACGGGGATTACCTACGAAAGGGGTCCCAGCGGCAAGGAGCCGCACTGGCGCGGCATCCGCGATGACAAGGGCCGGATCATCGTCGCAATCTGCCACAACATGGATCTGGGCGACGCCTGGGAGCACTCCGACGAAGCGCGCTATCAGGAGAAGTGGGCGTCGCTGGCGTATCGGATCGCGATGAATTACTTCATCTACGATTTGACGCATTAGCGGGGAGTGGGTAGTGGGGAGTGGGTAGTCGGCGGCTCTACTCCGATCACTGCTTCTCACCACCCATGCCCACTGCCCACTCCCCACTACCCACTCCCCACTACCCACTTCCCACTCCCCGCTTCTGCTGTAAACTCGGTATCGATGCGCTTGCGCGTGGCACTTGTGTTGCTCCTGGCGGTTCTCGCGACGTTCGGCGGGCTCTGGGCGCAGCGGCCGTTCCGCGAATACCCCGGCGCCGAGTACGAGGATTTTCCTCTTCCGCCGGACTGGAACGCCAAAACCGATTGGACGCGCGCCCGCCTGCGCTATCCCGGCATATTCCGAGGTTTCAGGGGCGGCGACATGAATTGGACCATCGACTACCCGCGCTCGGACCGCCACCTGTTGCAGGGCGTCCGGAGGCTGACGCGCATCGACACGCGGTCGGTGGAGCAGGTGGTGGATCTGGACGGCCAGGACGATGTCTACAACTGGCCCATGATGTACGCGGTCGAAGTGGGGCACTGGAATTTGCCGTCCGATCAGGCTACCCAACTGCGCGAGTTCCTTTATCGCGGCGGTTTCCTCATGGTTGACGATTTCCATGGGAGTCAGGAGTGGGGAATTTTCATGGAAAGCATGAACCGCGTATTTCCCGACCGGCTCATCGTCGACCTTGAAAACAGCGACCCGATCTTTCACACGCTCTACGATCTACAGGAGCGGTTTCAGGTGCCCGGAGCGCAGTATCTGCGCAGCGGACGCACCTACGAGCAAGACGGCTACGACGCCCGATGGCGAGCCATCTACGACGACAAGGGTCGCATCATGGTCGCGATCTGCCACAACATGGACCTGGGCGACGCCTGGGAGTGGTCCGACGACCCGCGCTATCCGGAGAAATTGGCGTCGCTGGCGTACCGGATCGCGATGAACTATTTTACGTACGATTTGACGCATTAGCGGGGAGTGGGTAGTGGGGAGTGGGTAGTCGGCGACTCTACACTGATCGCCGCTCCTCGCCACGCTCCCACTCCCCACTACCCACTTCCCACTCCCCACTTCCCGCTCCCCCCCGTGCTATTCTGGAGCCAATTAAGGGCATGGATGCGCCTTCGTTCGTTCTTTTTCCTGGCCATCGCGGGCTTCGCCGCATGGGGCGCATTGCACGCGCAAAGACCCTTTATGGAGTATGCCGGCGCAGAGTACGAGAACTTCCCGCTGCCGCCGGACTACCAGGAAAAAACGGAGTGGACCAGGGCCAGGCTCCGTTATCCCTCCTTCCTTAACGTCCACACCCGGTCGGACGGCTACCGCCGATGGACCGTCGACTATCCGCGCTCTGACCGGCACCTGTTGCAAGGAATGCGGCGGCTGACCCGGATCAACACTCGTTCCGTGGAGCAGGTCGTGGACCTGGACGGGGGTGACGACGTTTTCAATTGGCCGGCCATGTACGCGGTTGAAGTGGGTTACTGGGACCTCAACGACGATCAGGCGGCGCAGTTGCGCGAATACTTGCTGCGCGGCGGCTTCTTCATGTGCGACGACTTCCACGGCACCATCGAGTGGGAGAACTTCATGGCCAGCATGCGCAAGGTGTTCCCGGATCGTCCCGTGGTGGACATCGACAACAAGGACCCCATCTTTCACGTCCTCTATGATTTGGACGACCGGTTCCAGGTGCCGGGAGCGCAGTACCTGTTTCCTCCCTACTCGGCCTCGGAGTATGACGGCTTCGAAGCGAAGTGGCGTGGGATCTACGATGACAAGGGCCGCCTGATGGTGGCTATCTGCCATAATATGGACCTGGGCGATGCCTGGGAGTGGTCTGACGACCCTCGCTATCCCGAAAAACTTGCATCACTTGCGTACCGGATCGCCGTCAACTATTTCGTGTATGATTTGACTCACTGATGTTCGAACTCTTCTTTAAATATCCGTTTACGGTGTTCTCCAAGGGCACGTTCGTGCTGCTGGGCGGCTGGCCCGTATGGGCGCTGGGTGCGGCCATCGTCATTGCGGCCCTTGGGCTCGCCTGGCTGGTGCGTAGCCGCTCGGCGGGTTCAGTGCGGGTCGCGGGGGTTCGCTCCGCGGTGGTGTGGCTGCTGCAGACGCTGCTGGCTTCGATACTGTTGCTGATGCTCTGGCATCCCGCCTTGAGCGTCGCCACGTTGCGGCCGCAGCAAAATATCGTCGCGGTGGTGGTGGATGATTCGGGTAGCATGGCGATCCAGGATGGCGCGGGCGGCGGAACGCGTTTGGCCCAAGCCAAAGGCGTACTCGACGCCGGTTTGATTCGTTCGTTACAACAGCGCTTCCAGGTACGTCTATATCGTTTGAGCGATCAGTTGGCGCGCATCGAGCGCCTGGACCAACTCGGGGCGGCCGGAAAGGCCACGCACATCGGAGACAGCCTCAAGCAGGTGCTGGCCGATGCCGCGAGTTTGCCGATCGGCGCGGTGGTGCTGCTGAGCGACGGCGCCGACAATTCCGGCGGTGTGGATCTGGAGACCATTTCCGAGATCCGCCGCCAGCGAATTCCTATCCACACAATTGGATTCGGGCGCGAGAAGATGGCGCGCGATCTGGAAATCGCGGAAGTGCAGGTTCCGCCCCGCGCGCTGCCGGACTCGCGTCTGGCGGCAGAGGTCAGCTTTCATCAGCATGGTTATGCCGGTTCCAAAGCCAAGCTGACCGTGCGCGAGGGTCAGAAGATCCTGGCTTCGCGCGAGGTCACGCTCAAAGCCGATGGCGTGGAACAGACCGAATCGGTCCTGTTCAGCGCCGGGCTGGCGGGCGTGAAGACGATTGAGACTTCGATCGATCCGCTTTCCGGCGAAGAGAACGTCCTGAACAACAAGGTCACGCGGCTGGTGAACGTCGACCCGCGCAAGCCGAAGATCCTGTATATGGAAGGCGAGCCGCGCTGGGAGTTCAAGTTCCTGCGCCGCGCCGTGGAGGACGACCGCAACATTCACCTGATCACGATTCTCCGCACCACGCAGAACAAGAACTACGTCCAGGACCCGTTCGGGGATGGCCCCAAGAATATCAAGGATGGATTCCCGACTCGCGTCGATGACTTGTTCGAGTTTGACGGAATCATCATCGGCAGCACGGACGCGCCATACTTCACGCCCACCCAGCAGGAGTTGATCCACCAGTTTGTCGATCGCCGCGGCGGCGGCCTGCTGTTCCTGGGCGGGCGCGATACGCTGGCCGATGGCGGCTATGCCAAGTCGATGATGAACGACCTGCTGCCGGTCGTGCTTCCGGACCGGCAGAAGACTTACGTGATCGCTCCCGCCAATGTCGAATTGACCTCGGCGGGGCGCGACAGCCTGATCACGCGGCTGGAGGAAGACCCTGAGAAAAACGTCCAGCGCTGGAAGAAATTACCCTACCTGATGAATTTCCAGGATGCCGGTCAACCTAAGCCTGGAGCGGTCGTCTTGGTAGACGCGATTCCCCAGCAGGGTGGGAAGGTGCCGCTGCTCATCACGCAGAATTTCGGCCGGGGGCGCACGGCTGTGTTTGCGACCGGCGGAAGCTGGCGGTGGCAGATGTTGCAGCCGCTGGCCGACAAGAGCCACGAAATGTTCTACACCCAACTGCTGCGCTGGCTGGTGAACGACACGCCGCGCCGCGTCACGGGCTCGACGCCGAAGCAACTTCTGGCGGATGAGACGCACGTGAAGCTGCGGGCCGAGGTGCGGGACAAAACCTACCTTCCGGCCGGCGACGCCAGCGTCGAAGCGCACATGCTGGGGCCCGAAGGAATCGCCGACGCTGTCGAGATGCGGCCTGAGCCGATCGAGCAGGGGGTTTACTCGGCGGATTGGACCACTCCGAAGGCCGGCTCTTACCTGGTCGAGATCACGGCGAAACGCGGGTCTGAAGAGCTGGGGCGCGACACGCTGACCTTCCGGCGCGAGGATGGCGTCGCGGAGAATTTCCATTCCGAGCAGAATCGCGAGCTGCTCGAAAAGCTGTCTTCGGAGACTGGGGGACGTTATTACAGGCCGGAGGACGGGCCGAAGCTGGCGAACGAGATCAGCTACTCGGA
>JBGPHB010000182.1:0-7497 GCA_041484155.1 Bryobacteraceae bacterium | reverse complement strand
GCTCCCTCACGGTCGCGGTTCGGTGAGTGGCGAATTTGCGCAGAGTACCGATACCGAACCGCGACCGTGAGGGAGCGGGCTGAACGAATTTTTCACGGAGCGCGTACACCGCGCCGCGACACTGATGGACCGAGTCTTACTCGTAACGGATCGCCCCGATAGGATCGATTCGGGAAGCGCGCCGAGCCGGGAACCAGGCAGCCCCCGCTCCCACAACCAACAGGAACAATCCGCCCATGAGCAAGGCCGCGGGGTCGGATGGCTGGAGATTGTATAGCAGCCCGCGAGCGAACTGCGTGGAGGCGAGCGCGAGGGGCACGCCGATGGCGACTCCGATCCCGACCAAGACCAGCGCTTCACGAAGGACCAGCCATTCCACCTGCCAGCTCTTTGCGCCGAGCGTCATGCGAATCCCGATTTCACCGGTTCGGGACGCAACCGACTGGGCCATGATTCCGTACAGACCAATGCAGGCGAGCGCCGCTCCCAAGATCCCGAATAACCCAGAGAGCAGAGCTAGCATCTGATCTCTCTGGAGACTGCGTTCAAAGACACTGTTGTAGGGGCGAACATCGGCGGTCAGTCCACTGCCTAGCCGGTTCACCATCGCGCGGACCTGTTTCGCTAACGCGTCCGCGCTCACGCCCGGCGCCGTCCGCACTTCCAGGGCGCCGGTGATATCGAACAGTCCTGCCTGGTAACTGGCGATGTACATCAAATCCTTCTGCTCTTCGTGCGGATCGCTGTACTTGGTGTCGGCCACCACGCCCACAATCTGAAGGTCCCGGAAAATTGCATATCTCTCGTTGCTTGGCGATGCGGCGCCCGTTCCAGTGCTGAAGACCCTGCCCAAGGGGTTTTGACCCCGGTAATAACGCCGGGCAAAGGATTGACTCACGATCGCCACGCGGCGGGACTTCTTGTCGTCGGCGGCAGTGAATTCGCGTCCTCCCAGCAGCGGTATTCCCATGGTGCGAAAGTAGGCCGGCGACACCTGATTCATATAGACGGTGGTCATTTCGTCGCGCGCGGGCACATAGCCTGGAACCACCGCCGGATCCCACCAGCGGGCCCCGGCCACCGGCGTCACACGCGAACAGCTTGCCGAGAGAATTCCGGGAGTGTCGTTCAATTGATCCAGCAGCCGTTTGTAGAACAGATCGTTCTGTTCGCCGCGAATGCCCGCCCTTGCCAGGTTGACGTCGACCAAGAACAGATTCTCCCGCTGGAACCCCAAGCCCGCTCGGGAGATGTTTTGCAGACTCTTGGTGAACAGCAGCGAAGCGATGACGAGCACGAGGCACACCGACACTTGCGCCGCGACCACGGCCCGCGAGAGCCAGGGCCGGCGCGCGGCTCCGGGGACCCGGCCGGCATCGCTCATGACCACGTTGAGCGGGAAACGAACCGCCTGGAAGGCCGGCAAGAGCCCGAACAAGAGCGCTGTGCCCAGGGTTGCGCCCATCGCGAACAGCAGCATCCGGTAGTCGAGCTGAAACGCCAGGAATCCAGCTTCGTTTTGAGGCAAGAACAGCAGGAGGCCGCGGGTAATCCACGTCGCGAGAACGATACCGGCGGCGCCACCGATTGCGGCGAGCAAAAGGGACTCCGTCAGCGATTGCCGGATCAGCCGCGTCCGGTTCGCGCCAATCGCCAGACGGACCGCGATTTCCTTTCTCCTGGCCAGCCCGCGGGCCAGCAACAGATTGGCAAGATTGGCGCACACGATCAACAGCACCAGCGCAACCAGGATCATGAGGATCAGGAGCGCCTGGGAGAACTCGGAACGGACTCGCGAAACGCCGAAGCCTCCCGGTTGGATATCGAGCTTCTGCCGCCAGCTGTCGCTCCCGGCCTGAGACTCGAACTCGTCCAGGCGCGGCCAGAGATCGCGCAGCACCGGGCGGGCGGACTCCATCGTGGTTCCCGGCTTCAAGCGGACCAGGACGGCGAACGAGTAGCTCCCGGGGTTTTCGAGTGTGCGATCCGCGGGATTGTAGCGCTTGATGGCATGCAGGGGCAGAGTCACGTCGCGCGGATTATCGATTTCCGCGCCGCCGAATTCGGGCGAGGTCACTCCGATGACGGTGAAAGGCGCGCCCTCCACGCGAATCACTTTGCCCAGCACGCCCGGGTCGGCGGAGAACTGCCTCTGCCAGAAACCGTAGCCGAGCACGGCGACCGATGCGTTGCCGACGGTATCGTCGGAGGGCTCGATCAGGCGGCCGATGGCTGGTTTCACGCCCATGAACCCATAGAAGCTTCCCGTAGCCAATGCGCCGTGCGCCCGGAGCGGAGTCTGATCCACTTGAAGCTCGAAATCCCGGTTGGACCATGCCGCGACGTCCTCAAAGAAGTCGAACGCGGTTCGAAGTTTCTCGTAGTTGGTATAGGAGAACGCGTTTCCGGTGGCAATGCGATGGGTGACGATGAGTTGATACAGCTTGTCGGGATCGCGGACCGGCAGCTTGGTCAGCAGCAGCGTGTTGAGCAAGCTGAAGACGGCTGTGTTGACTCCGATTCCCAACGCCAGGGAGAGGATCGCCACCAGGGTGAAGGCGGGCTTCTTCCGAAGGATTCGCGCGGCGAAGCGGAGATCCTGAATGAAATTCTCGACGAGACGGACGCGCCGCGTGTCACGGCACTCTTCCTGCCGTTGGGCGACGCCGTCCATCCGGCGCAACGCCGCGTAACGCGCGTCTTCGGGAGCCATCCCCTGTGCGAGGTTCTGCCCGATCAGGCGATCGAGGTGATACTGGAACTCCTCGTCCAGCTCCCGTTCGACGCGTGAGCGCCGGAAGAGAGAACGCAGACGCAGCGGCAGAGTGTAACGCCAGGACATGATCACTCTCCTCGGTTACCGAGTAGAGTACCGCAAATGCCGGATCATTTGCAAGTGATTGTTGGTGAGCCCGCTCCTTCACAGTCGCGGTTCGGTATCGGCACTCTGCGCAATCAGCCACTTACCGAACCGCGACCGTGAGGGAGCGGGCGGTGTTTTCACAAGCAGCGATGGAACAGCTCGAAAACCAAACCCCAACAGTGATAGGCGAGCGCCGGATCGTAACGTGGGCCTTCATCCCGCATGAACGCGTGGGCGGCGTTGAACTCGTGCCAGGTGTAGCAGGCGCCCACTTCTTCGAGGCGCGCTTTGATCAGATTTCGGCCCTCCACCGGGACATGCGGATCCTGCCGCCCCCAGATATGCAGCAACTCACCCGCGATTTCGCCGGCTCGCTCGAGCGAGTTGTCGGCTTTGTGAACATCGGTGGCGTAAAAGCAGGCCGCAGCCAGAACATCCGCATTCATTGCGGCTCTGAACGCCAGGTGTCCGCCGATGCAGATTCCCATCACGCCCAGGCGTCCCGTGCAGCCGTCGAGCGCCTTTAAATAGTCGAGCGCGGCTCGCGCATCTTCGTCGAAGGCGGAAATCTCTTTGGCGATCTTGTGCGCGTTGCCTCGGTCGGCTCCGGCCTGATCATACGCTAGCACGGTTCCGGCGGGCTCCAGCTCGTGATAAATCTCCGGTACGGCCACAATGTAGCCATGCCCTGCCAGCATGGCGGCGGCGCGGCGGATGGGTCCGGTCACCTGAAAGATTTCGGAATAGAGCAACACGCCAGGATAACTTCCAGGCTCGGCAGGACGGAAGATGTACGTGCGCATGGGACCGGTGCGCGTGGGGATGTCTGCAAACTCGCTTTCTTTGAAGATCATGGGGCTACTTTAACAACTAACGTGAAACGCCGGGCTTTTCGCCCGGCGGAACCCCGCCCTAACGGGCGGGGCTTGCAGCAGATGCGAGCGCACGGCAAGCCCTGCCCGTCAGGGCGGGGTTTCGCGCGTCCATTAACGCCGGGCAGAAGCCAGGAATCCCGGTCCCACACTCGCCAGAATCCAAAGTTTCTCCCAGGTCGGCACGCGAATCCGTTTCGCAAGCACATCGTAGTTGGAGGCGACGATCCGATCGAGCAGACGAGAGTAGATCTCAATCAGGGCGCGCAGCGACGGCCGGCTTGGACGGTGGACCAGGTCAACCAGCGGCGCCGATTGGCGATAGTAGTCACGGGCGTGCTGCGCCTCGAACTCCATCAGGCGGAGAAAACTTTCGCGCGGCAGGAACGTTTCTGGCGAAACACCAAAACGGCTGAAATCTTCGGCGGGGAGATAGACGCGGCCCTTGTCGGCATCCTCCCGCACATCTCGCAGAATGTTGGTGAGCTGGAACGCAACTCCGCATTTCTCGGCCAGCGCGAGCGCCTCGGGGGCGTCGAAGCCGAAAACGTGGATGATGGTGAGGCCAACGACGCTGGCCACCTGGTAGCAGTAATGGTACAGCTCATCGAAGGTCGGAATTCTTTGGGGCTCGAGGTCGGAGCTGACGCCCTCGATCATTTCAAAGAAATACTGGTGCGGAATGGAATAGCGCGCCACCGCATCGACGAACGCGGGCCACAGCGGATGGTCGCCGATTCGGCCCGCCAACGCGGCCTCCATGTCCGTGCGCCAGCGTGCGATGGCCGCGGCACGGTCGGTAACGCCTTCGTCGTCGCTCAAGTCGTCGCAATAGCGCATGAACGCGTAGATCGCGCACATCGCCCGGCGCTGCGGCGGCGAAAGCAACAGGAAGGAATAGTAGAAATTCTTGGCCTGGGTCCGCGCCACGCGGGTACACCAGGCATACGAAGCGTCGAGCGTCATGCGGCGCGGGAGAATGCGCGCCGGGTCAGCGCGCCGAGCAGCAGGCCGATGCGCTCCACCTTGGAGACCGCCGGGCGTGCGGCCAGGACGTTGTAATCCTGCCGCTCGATCTTCTCCAGGACGCGCATGCCACCACGGCTGAATAACTCCAGATCGATCGCCAGCCGGCGGTCCACTCGATCGGCCAAGGGCAATCCTTTGAGGAACAGCTCACGTGCGACGTCGACGGCCTCTTTCATCGCCGCGCGGAAACCGCCGTCGAACTTCCGCCGGGCGAGGCGTTCGAGTGGATAGCTATGGCGTTCCAGTAAATCCAAGGGCAGGTAGACCCGGTCCTTTTCGAAGTCCACGGTCACGTCCTGCCAGAAATTCGCAAGTTGCAGGGCGGTACAGGTCGCGTCGGAAAGCTCCTGCCGGGCGGCGTCGTGATAGCCGCACAAACCAAGCACCAGCCGACCCACCGGATTCGCGGAATAGCGGCAATACTCGAACAAATGCTCGAAGTCGCGGTAGCGCGTGACCGTCTGGTCCTGCTCGAACGCCTTGATCAGATCGTCAAAGAGGTGGATGGGAAGCGCGTGACGTGCGGCCGTGTCCTTCAGCGCGACAAATACCGGATGCGAAGCGCTCCCCGCGTACATAGCTTGAAGTTCCGTTCGCCACCAGGCCAGCAGACGCAGACTCTCGGCGACGTCGCCGATCTCGTCACCCAGATCGTCCGCCCAGCGGCAGAAAGAATACACGTTGTAGAAATCCTGATGCAAGCGTTTGGGCAAAAGGAAGCTGACAACCTGGAAGTTTTCGTAGTGATGGGTCGCCAGCCAGCGGGTGTAACGGAGCGACTCTTCAATTTGCCACCGCCGACCCGACTGCTCCGGAGAGGCGAGAAAAGCAGTGGGTCCTAAATACACGGCGGATGTTAAGGGATGATCGCCGTCTTGAGATGCCCGTTGTGGCTCATGAGGTGTTGCATCACCTGAAGCAGGTTGGCGAGCGGCTCTACGCGATTCACTAAGTCCTTCGCCGTAATGCACCCGCGGCTGACGACCTCGAGAGCCTTGCGAACCAGCGCCGGCGTGTGATGGAAACTTGCCTTGCAGGTCAGTTCGGAGTAGTGCAGCAGGTTGGTATCGAGCATGACGTGGGTTTCACTGGGGCAGCCGCCGAAGAAGTTCACTACGCCCCCGCGACGCAGCAGATTGATCGCGAGCTGCCACAACTCGGGCAGACCCACCGCTTCGATCACCACGTCGGCGCCGCGGCCGGCGGTAAACTCGCGCACCGGACCCTCGACATCGGCGCCATCGCTGTTCACGATCGCTTCATCGGCGCCCATCTTCCTGGCTCGCTCCAGTTGCGGCTTGCGCCGCCCGATCGCGATGACGCGCGCGCCATAAACGGCTTTGGCCAGGCGGACGAACATCATGCCGATGGGACCCAGGCCGATTACGGCGATGGTGTCTCCGGCGCGCAGTCCGGTTTCTTCCAAGCCGCTGAGCACGCAGGCCAGCGGTTCCACCAGCGCCGCGTCTTGATAGCTGACGTGCGCCGGAACCTCATACATATTCTTCCTGACGATGCGCTCCGGAATGCGAATGTACTCGGCGTAGGCGCCGTTGTTGAACAGCAGATCTTCGCACAGGTTTTCCTGGCTTCTCAGGCAATAGAAACACTGCCCGCAGGGTGCGGAGTTGGCCGCTACCACGCGCTGGCCGACGCTGAAGTCGCGCACCGCTTCCCCCAGGGCGACGATGTCGCCGGCCAGTTCATGGCCGAACAGGGCCGGGGGCACGATCATCCGGGCGTGATAGCCGCGACGAAACACCTTCACGTCGGTGCCGCAGGTCAACGCCGCGCGAACTCGTACCAGTACGTCGCCTCTCCCAAGCGCAGGTACTTCGACCGATTCGATCTGCAGGTCTTCCTTGCCGTACAAGACGGCAGCCGTCATCTGCTGACTCACTAAGCTCACCTCTGTGGCTGTACTACTATTTTCAATGATTTGTCATCCGGATGCAACGCACGCTCGATTCCCTGATGGATCTGGCTTAGAGGAAACCGATGTGAAATCAACTCCGCGACCGGCACAGCGCCGCTGAATACCAGCTCCGCCGATTCCTTTTGCAGGTCGACCGAGGCGCTGTAGGAGCCGCACAGTACCCGCTCCCCCATGCATACATCGGCTCCGGAAACCTCAATCCGCTCCTGGTGCGAGGTTTGGGCGAACAACAAGATGCGTGCGCCCGGGCGCGAGCACTCCACCGCTTGCCCCACGATTCCGCGCGCCGAAGCCGCGATGATGGCCAGGTCCGCGCCCCGTCCGTCGGTCATCGCCTTGACGCTCCGTTCCAGCCCCGATTCGCACGGATCGAAAACCGCCTCGGCGCCGAACTTGAGCGACAGCGCGCGACGGCTGGCCATGATGTCGGTGGCCACGATGCGCGCGCCGGTGCGCGCCACGATCATGGTGAAAATTAGTCCGATCGGTCCTTGGCCCAGGATCACGACCACGTCTCCGGGTTGCGGATCGATCTGCTTCACTCCCTTGAGGCACGTGTTCACGGGTTCGACGAAACACGCCTGGTCGAAGGAGACGCCGTCTGGAATCTTTTCGACGCCCTGCTCGACGATCCAGTCCATCGCGCGCACGTATTGCGAAAAGCCTCCGCCGGCGGGTTCGTATCCGGCAGTCACGCCGACTTTCTTATAGATGGGGCACTGGGCGTAAAGTTTCCGCCGGCAGTAAAAACATTTTCCGCAAGGAATGTGGTGAAAGACCACGACCCGGTCGCCGGG
>JBGPHB010000181.1:0-7501 GCA_041484155.1 Bryobacteraceae bacterium | reverse complement strand
GAAGTAGACTAACTCTCATGTCGTCTTGGGGCCCGTTCCGCCACATCTTGTGCTGTCTGATCGCAGCCCTTGCTCCCAGCGGGTCCGCGGCTGGAGCGGCCTCGTTCGATATCGCGCGCGAATACAGCCACCGAATCTGGCGGGTTCAAGACGGCTTGCCCACGAATCGGATTCAAGCTATTTCCCAAACACAGGACGGCTACCTATGGATCGGAACGTCCGGTGGACTAGTCCGTTTTGACGGAGCCCGGTTTTTCCTGTTTGACCGTTCCAACACGACTGCCTTCAGGGACGACAGCATCCTGGCTCTGTGTCCTTCCAAAGATGGATCCATGTGGGTGGGGACTGAGGGCGGGTGGCTGCTGCGTTACCGGAATGGCTTGTTTCAAACCGTAAACGCGATGAAGGGACTCACCAACGGATTCGTTCGAGCCCTGTACGAAGATCCGCGTGGGACCTTGTGGATCGGAACGGACCGCGGTTTTTTCCGGCTTCAGGACGGCAAAATCGAGCGGCTGGATAACCGCGGCGATCTACCCATTACCGCGATCACCAGCATCACCGAAGATCGCCGGGGCAGAATCTGGGCGGCCGCCGGCATTGGCCTGCTGATGATGGAAGGCGGCGTTCTCCGCCGCGTTTTACCTGAAAACGAGATCCTGAAAGGAATCAGAGGAGTCCGGGAAACCCGCGATGGAAGCCTGTGGTTGCTGACCTTGAAAGGGTTATGGCGTTTTGAGAACGGAGCGCTGAGAGAGCGCCCTGGACTAGATCGATACATTCCTCTGACTCTGTCCGAAGATCAGGAAGGGGATCTCTGGATCGGCACGCTGGGGAGAGGCCTGCTTCGAATCGGCTCCGGCGGAGAAGTGGCGTTCCGCGACGCAGGTGTGCTGCCCGACAATACGATCTTCTCCACGTTTGAAGATCGGGAAGGCAACATTTGGATTGGCACACAGGACGGGCTGCTGCGCCTCAGTAGAACTCCGGTTCGCATGCTGACCAGCAAGGAGGGTGTCGCGGATGACAACATTTCGACGATCTATGAAGACCGGGACAATAGCCTGTGGCTGGTGAGCATCACCGGTCAGGTTTACCGTTATGCGGGTGGGCGCATCAAGCCGTTCCGGATTCCGGAATCGGCTGCCGGCCTGCGGATTCGCCAGGTGTATCGCGATCGCAAGGGAGCACTGTGGTTGGGGACCAGCGACAATGGCGTGATCCGATGGGCCGGCGGGAAGACTACCTTGTTCACCACAAAAGACGGGCTCCGCAACAATTCCATCCGGCAAATCTATGAAGACCGGCGCGGGGACTTATGGATTGCCTTGGGCAGCGGGCTCAGCCGTTGGGACGGTCGGCAGTTTTACAACTATTACATCGAGGACGGATTGGCGTACGGGAGTGTCCGGGTAATCACGGAAGACCGGAACGGAGACCTCCTGGTGGGCACGGATGGCGGCTTGAATCGTGTTCGCGATCGGAAGTTTGTCCGGGATCCGCTCTTCGCAAAACTGGACGGCGAACGAATTTGGTCGCTTCACGAAGATGCGGATGGCGCGCTGTGGGTGGGAACGCGCGGCGGTGGCTTGTTTCGCATCAAGAACGGAAAGATCGGCAAGATTACAGTCCTCGATGGATTGCTTAGCAACGCGATCTACGGCGTGCTGGAAGATGATAGGCGCAATCTCTGGATGGGCACTCCCGCCGGAGTCTTTTCGGCCCCGCGGAGTGAACTCGATGGTGTGGCCGAAGGTCGTGGAGGGGCTATTGCAATCCTTCCCTACGGGACTGCGGACGGCCTTGAGTCGGCTCAGATCAATGGAGGGTTAGGCTCGTCCGGCATCCGGACCGCCTCCGGGGAGCTGTGGTTTCCCAGCGTCAAGGGCGCGGCTCGGTTTGACCCCAGCCAAGTTCGAGTGACTCATCCATCTCCGGTGCTTATTGAAAGCGTTACCGCGGACGACAAATCCATCCCTTTCTCGGACGAGATTCGTATTCCCGCCGGACACGGCAAGCTGAGGATCGAATATACCGCTTCCAGTCTCCTCTCTCCACAAAGAATCACATTCCAGTACAGATTGGAGGGGTTTGAGGAAAGCTGGACCGCGGCTTCGAATCACCGCGCTGCTTACTATACGAATCTTCCGCCGGGACAATACCGCTTTCATGTGGTCGCCAGAGATAGCGCGACACCGCTGCAGGCTTCCGAAACTGCGATAGCGTTTGTGTGGCAGCCCCACTTTTTCCAGACGGCTTGGTTTTACGGTCTGTGCGCCGTGCTCGCGGCACTGTGTGTCTGGGCTGCCCTGCGCTTCTATGCGCGGCAGACCAAGACTCGGTATGCTTTGCTTCTGGCCGAGCGAACCCGGCTTGCCCGGGAGATGCACGATACGGTGATCCAAGGTTGCGTGGGAGTCTCTACGCTGCTGGAGGCGGCTTCTGGATTCCAGCAGACCAACGTGGAACGCACCAACCAGCTGGTAGACCAGGCGCGTGTCCAGGTGCGGCTGACTCTGGATGAAGCCCGTCAGGCGGTGTGGGATCTTCGCCACGCCCGTTTGGAAGGCGATATCGTCGCAACGCTTCGCGACCTCGCATGCCATCTCAGTGCGGAAAAGGGAATCCCGATTGAAGTGGAGTTCAAAGGTTCACCGCCGCCCATCGAGGAACACACCGTTCGCAGCATTCTGCTGGTTGCCAGGGAGGCGATTCGCAACTCGGCCAACCATGCAGTTCCCAAGCAGATCCGCATTCAAATGTCGTTTGAGTCAGATGAAGTTCGACTCGAAGTGATCGATGACGGGCTGGGATTCGCACCCACCTCCGAACCCGAGGACGCGCACGGCCACTATGGCATCGTCGGTATGCGTGAGCGCGTCGAGCAGTTAGGAGGCAGCTTCCTGGTGCGCAGCAGCCCTGGACAAGGTACTTCGGTAGTCGCGCGATTGCCGTTGGGAGCAGTCTGAAGAACCGTCATGCGAAAACCCGAGATGATTCGAGTGCTGGTGGCCGACGATCATCCGGTGGTGTGCGCCGGACTCTCGGCTATGATCGCCACGCAACCGGACATGACCGTGGTGGCGCAGGCGTCTAACGGAAAAGACGCCGTCAAGCTGTTCGAGAAGCACCATCCTCACGTTACTTTGATGGATCTCAGGATGCCGGAAATGGGCGGTGTTGAAGCGATACGGGTCATCCGCGAAACCTATCCGGACAGCAGTTTCATCGTACTCACCACCTATCAGGGCGATGAAGACATCCATAAGGCGCTCACGGCCGGCGCCCGGGCCTATCTGCTCAAGGGAATGCCTCACGGCGAGCTGATCGAGGCTATCCGCAGCGTTCATGCCGGCTTGCGCTATTTGCCTGGACCGATTTTGAAGAGTCTGGCGGAGCGCCCGCCCGGGCCGGAGTTAAGCAGCAGAGAAATTGGCGTTCTGCGCTTGATCGTAAAGGGGCGAAGCAACCGAGAGATCGCGGTGGCGCTGCACATCACCGAGGGCACCGTGAAATGGCATGTGAATATTATCCTGGGCCGCCTCAACGTCAGCGATCGAACGCAGGCTGCCGTCGCGGCACTCCAGCGAGGCATCGTCGAACTATGATGGATACGCGATTGGCAGGACGGCTGGCGTCCGCCGTTTCAGTTTTCTTTCTGGCGTCTTCCTGTGGTTTAGCCGCGGAAGCACCTGTCACGTTTCTCTGGCCGAACGAGGCTCCGGTCGCCGAAGAAACCAGCCGCACCACGCCGCAGGGCGAGCACGTCATAGCCGGCGTCCATCGTCCTTCCGTAACGGTGTACCTTCCCTCGAAGGACACTGCCACGGGAGCCGCCGTTATCATCGCGCCGGGCGGCGGACACAGCGAACTATGGATGGACCACGAGGGTTACAACGTTGCCCAGTGGCTCAGCAGCCATGGCGTGGCAGGTGTTGTACTCAAATACCGGCTGGCGAGAGAGAAGGGTTCTACCTATAAAATCGAAGGAGAGGCTCTGGCCGACATCCAGCGGGCCATTCGCCTTACGCGGGGCCATGCGTCGGACTGGGCCATCCATCCGGACCGTGTAGGGGTGATGGGGTTTTCGGCTGGAGGTGAATTGGCGGCACTGGCAGCCACACGCTTCGACAACGGGACCGAAAACGCGGCCGATCCGATCGATCGCCTGAGTTCCAAGCCGTCATTCCAGGCTCTGATTTACCCGGCCATCCCGCGCGACATGAAGCTCTCCAAGGACACGCCCCCAGCGTTCCTGGCTTGCGGCGAGAACGATCGCCTGGATATCTCGCAAGGTCTTCCCGAGCTTTACCTGGCGCTGAAGAAAGCCGGCGCGATTGCGGAATTGCACGTCTACACGGGAGTAGCACATGGGTTCGGCATACGCGAGACTACCAAAGGTCCGGTGGCCGGGTGGCCGGCGCGGTTTCTCGAATTTCTGGATGCTCGGGGGTTCTTGAAGCGACCGTAAAGTAAACCCCTATCCAAAGTCAGGTGACTTGCCACAGGCCGGGTGGTAAGCTCTCGGCGAGGTTCGCGATCTGTGGAACTAAATCAGGCGAAGTGTGGCCCCATTGCATTGGTACTGCTCATGTCCGCTCCCTGCGCGCCCGCGGCGGAATATGCGGTTGGCGCGGATCTATCGTTCTTGAAGCAAGCAGAGGACCGCGGTACGGTATTCAAGGAGAACAACCACGCCGCACCGGGACTCCAGATTTTCAAGGATCACGGGTATAACTGGATACGGCTGCGGCTGTTCCACACTCCCACGCAACTGCCGAATAGTCTTCCCTACACGATCGCTCTCGCGCAGTCCGCCAAGAAGCTGGGCTTCAAATTCCTTTTGGACTACCATTACTCGGACACCTGGGCCGATCCCGGCAAGCAGTTCCTTCCGAAGGCGTGGGAAAGCTTGTCTCATAAGGAGTTGACCGAAGCGGTCTTCAACTACACAAAGGATACGATTGCCGCATTTAGGGACGCGGGCGTTCTGCCTGACATGGTGCAAATTGGCAATGAAATTCCCGGCGGGATGTTGTGGCCCGACGGCAAGCTCCCCGGCAACTGGGATAACTTCGCGGACCTGATGAAGGCGGGAATCGCGGGTGTGGAAGCTGGCAAGGGTAATCAGCCGAGGCCTCGAATCATGATCCACATCGACAAAGGTGGAGACCGGGTCGCAACCAAGAATTTCTTCGATAAGATTAATTTCTACCGGATAAACTTCGATGTCATCGGGCAATCGTACTATCCCTGGTGGCATGGCAGCCTGAACGATCTGCACGAGAATCTCGTCTTCACCGCTAACGAGTATCAAAAGGACATCATCGTGGTGGAGGCGGCGTACAATTGGAGGCCTGCCGAGTACAAGAACAAGCTCGCCCCGTTTCCGGAGACGCCCGAGGGTCAGAAGGAATTTCTGGACGAGGTAAACCGAGTGGTTCAAGCGACACCGAATGGCCACGGTATGGGCGTATTCTGGTGGGAGCCGGCGGTGACGGGACGATTGGCGTCCCGCGGATTTTTCGACGACGACTTTAACGCCTTGCCCGTGATCACGGTCTTCGACAAATTCACACGGCGTTGACGATGACAAGCTAAAGCATGTCCCACCTTTGTCAGTCAAGCTGAGTGGGACATGCTTTAGCTTGTCGAGGCTGCTAGAGGATACTCATCTTACATGTTCAATTGGGAGAAGCAGCCGCACCGGCGCCTCAATCCTCTTACGGGCGAATGGGTGCTGGTATCGCCGCATCGCACACAGAGGCCCTGGCAAGGTCAAGTCGAGCGGCCATCTGCGTCGGCGCAGGCTGCGTACGACCCCGGGTGCTACTTGTGTCCCGGGAACGCGCGAGCGGGGGCGCATCGGAATCCCACCTACAGTGGGGTATTCGCGTTCGAAAACGATTTTCCTGCGCTGTTACCGGATGACTTGGTGCAACCTGACGGGACGCCGCCGGAGGGCCTGCTCGTCGCCCGGAGCGAACGTGGCGTTTGCCGGGTGCTGTGCTTTTCTCCGCGTCACGATCTTTCGCTCCCACGGATGAGCTTAGAGGAAATCCGGAGCGTCGTGGATGCCTGGTGTTCGGAATGCCAGCAACTCAGCTCGCTTCCGTTCATCAACTATGTGCAGATCTTCGAGAACCGAGGGCAAATGGCCGGCGCCAGCAATCCCCATCCGCACTGCCAGATATGGGCGAGCGAAACGATTCCCAATGAGATCGTCAAAGAGTACCGCGCTCAGCAACAATACTTGAGTGACCGGCATTCCTGCCTGCTTTGCGACTACGTCGCCTTGGAGCGCGCTGGCGCCAGATTGGTGTATGAGAATGACGGATTTGCCGTGATCGTTCCCTTTTGGGCCGTGTGGCCTTTTGAAACTCTGCTGGTCAGCAAGCGCCACACGGGCAGTCTGGTTGGGCTAAAGGACCCAGAGCGGCTCGGCTTGGCGGACGCCTTAAGGCAGATCACTGCCCGGTACGACAACCTTTTTGAGACTGAATTCCCATACACCATGGGCATCCATCAAGAACCGTCGGACGAGGAGGCTCATGAGGGGTGGCACTTGCACCTTCACTTTTTCCCGCCTCTGCTCCGGTCGGCCAGCGTGCGGAAGTTCATGGTCGGCTATGAGATGCTCGCGATGCCGCAGCGTGATCTTACGCCGGAATCCGCGGCAGAACAATTGCGCGCCGTGGCACACAAATGACTCTTTCCATCATCGATTACGCCATTCTGGCGGTGTACTTCGTTTTCGTACTGGGCATCGGGTTCTTCATTCGTAAACGAGTCAAGAGCAGTGAAGACTTCTTGACTTCTCACCGCTCCGTGCCCGTGTGGATCACCAGCCTGGCCTTTATTGCCGCCAACCTTGGCGCCCAGGAAGTCATGGGGATGTGCGCTTCTGGAGCGAAGTATGGGCTCATGACCGCGCACTTCTACTGGCTAGGGGCGGTCCCCGCCATGGTCTTCGTCGGCGTCTTCATGATGCCGTTCTACTACGGAAGCAAGGCGCGAAGCGTGCCTGAGTATCTCAAGCTTCGCTTTGACGAGAAAACCCGCGGGCTGAATGCCGCGACCTTCGCCTTTATGACGCTTTTTTCGTCGGGCATATCGATGTACGCGCTCGGGAAGCTGTTCCAGCTCATGCTCGGCTGGAGCTTCACGTCGAGCGTACTGCTTTCGGCTGCCATCGTGCTGGTCTACACCTACCTGGGCGGCCTGACCAGCGCGATTTACAATGAAGTGCTGCAATTCTTTTTAATCGTGTTGGGTTTCTCTCCGCTGGCTGTAGTGGCGGTTCAGAAGGCCGGGGGCTGGCACAGTATCGCCTCGCGCTTGCCCGGCGTGATGACGCATACCTGGAGTTACCTCGGCGATTCCTCCGCGAATCCCATGGGTGTAGAGGTGTTCGGCATGGTGGCCGGACTCGGATTCGTACTGTCGTTCGGATACTGGTGTACGGATTTTTTGGTGGTGCAGCGAGCCATGGCGGCCAATT
>JBGPHB010000180.1:0-7501 GCA_041484155.1 Bryobacteraceae bacterium | reverse complement strand
TACCAGTGCGCGATCCGCCGGCGCCGGTCGTTCCAATCGTCGAGATGCTTGAGTTTCACCCGCAGGACGGCGGCTTGCAGGGGATCCAGGCGCGAGTTCATGCCCTTGATTTCGTGAAAATACTTCCGGCGCGAACCGTAGTTTCGCAGGAGACGAACATTTTCCGCCAGCGTGGGATCGTCGGTGAGGACGGCTCCGGCGTCGCCCAGCGCGCCCAGGTTCTTGGTGGGATAGAAGCTGTACGCCTCGGCATCGGCCAGGCGGCCTGTGGGCACACCCTGGTAGCGCGCGCCGTGCGCGTGGGCTGCGTCGGCGATGAGTCTCAAGCCTCGCCGCGAGGCGATCCCGGCCAGCGCGCGCATGTCGGCCGGCCGCCCATACAGATGGACGGCGAGGATCGCGCGAGTGCGCGCGGTGATCGCAGACTCGACACGCTCCGGATCCAGGTTATAGGTCGCGGGATCGGGTTCGGCGGGAACCACGCGCGCGGCCGCGGCCGAAACCGCGAGCCAGGTGGCGATGTACGTATTCGACGGGACGATGACTTCGTCGCCTTCTCCAATTCCGTAGCCGCGCAGAATCAGTTCCAGCGCATCCAGACCGCTGCCCGTCCCCACACAATGCCGCGCTCCGCAGTAGTCGGCGAATTCGCGCTCGAACGCCTCGACCTCTTCCCCTAAAACGTACTGCCCGGAGTCCAGAACCCGAGTGATCGCCTGGTCCAGCTCCGGGCGAAGTTCGCGGGTCGCGGCTCTCAGGTCGAGGAACTGTGTCATGTTAACTCCTAGCTAGGCCCGCTCCCTCACGGTCGCGGTTCAGTGTCGGCGCTTTGGGTAATCAGCCACTCGACCGTGAGGGAGCGGGCTCACGGCTTCGATGCCAACGATGCCAGGTACTCGTCCAGGTCCCGGATATAGTCCGCTGCCTTGTAGACGTCCGAGGCCAGCACCACCAGCACCGCTTCGGCCGAAAACTTGTACTGGGTCATCCAGACCATGGGGGGCACGTGCAGCCCCAGATCCGGGCGATTGAGCAACACCTCTTCGCTGCTTTCGCCATCGAACAGCCGTACCGAGCAGTTCCCATGCACGCAGACCAAGAACTGATGGAGTGTCCTGTGCGCGTGTTCGCCGCGGAGTTCGCGGCTGGGAACTCCGAAGATCAGGTAATAGCGGGCGGCTGCGAAGGGCAGGGACTGGCTGACCTCGGCAAACGACAGGTGGCCGCGGTGGTCGCTGATCCGCGGCAGCTCGTGGAGCGTCGCCCCGCCCGGGACGTGTTCGATCGCGTCTCCCGTACGGAACTCAAGCGGGCGCACACGGGCCTTGCCTCCTTCTTTCGAGCTATCGACGTAGCCGGAGATGGTTCCGGGGTTGCCGACCACAATGGCCTGCGCCGGCACGTCCCGCGTCACCACCGCTCCGGCCCCGATCATCGCCTGTGCCCCGATGGTGACGCCCGGCAGAATCGAGGCGTTGGCGCCAATCGACGCGCCGTGCCGCACAGTTGTATTGGGAAATGTCTTGGGCCCCCGGCGGCTGCGCGGATACAGGTCGCTTGTAAAACCCACATTGGGTCCTACAAACACATCGTCTTCGAGCGTCAACCCATCGCCCACCACGACGAAGCTCTTCACCGTCACCCGGTCGCCGATGACGGCGTCGCCCAGGATCAAGGTGTGGTCGCAGATATTGCAGTCAGCGCCGATGCGCGCGCCGGGCAGCACGTGCGCGAACGCCCAGATGCGCGTACGTGGTCCGATTTCAGCCGATTCGATCAGCGCCTCAGGATGCGCGAAGTATCCTGTCGCGGCGGCCTGCGCCGTGCTCATGTTTTTCCTCCCCGTAGAACTCGCGGTACCACGCGACAAATCGCTCTACGCCCGTGGTCAGCGGCGTGGATGGCCGGAACGCGGTGAAGCGGCAGAAATCTTCTACGTCGGCGTGGGTCGAGACCACGTCCCCCGGTTGAAGCGGCAGGAATCGCTTCGCCGCCCGGCGGCCGAAGGCGTGTTCGAGCGCGCCGATGAATTCCATCAGGCATACCGGACGGTTATTGCCAACGTTGAAGAGCCGGTAGCCGTCCGGCTCGCGGTTCGCGACACGAAAAACCCCTTCGACCACATCGTCGATGTAGGTGAAGTCGCGCTGCATGCGACCGTAGTTGTAGACTTCGATCCGCTCGCCGCGCGCAATCGCCCGGGCAAACTTGAAGGGCGCCATGTCGGGCCGCCCCCAGGGGCCGTAGACCGTGAAGAATCGCAAGCCCGTGGTGGGGACTCCGAACAGATGCGTGTAGCAGTGGGCCATCAACTCGTTGGCTCTCTTGGTTGCGGCGTAGAGCGACACCGGTGAATCGGCTCGGTCACTCACCGCAAACGGAGTCTTCGCGTTCCCTCCATAAACCGAGCTTGAGGATGCGTAGATCAAGTGCGGAACCCGTGCCTGGCGGCAGCCCTCGAGCACATGGACGAACCCCGTGACGTTGGCTGCGGTACACGCGTGCGGATGCTCGATCGAGTGGCGAACACCAGGTTGCGCGGCGAGGTGAATCACCAGACGCCATTCTTCCCGGTCGAACAATTCCTCGAGGGCCGGACGGTTTGCGATATCTACATGCGCGAACTCGAAATTCGAATGTGCTCGCAGGCGTGCCAGGCGCGCGTGCTTCAGGCGCGGATCGTAGTAGGCATTGAGGTTGTCGACACCCACGACACGTTCGCCCTCGGCCAGGAGTCTCAAAGCCACGTGGTACCCGACAAACCCGGCCGCGCCCGTGACCAGGGTCCTCACGATCGAGTTTCCTCTCCTGGCCGGTAGTAGGACCGATAGTAGCCGTAATAGTAGTAGCTGTCGCTCAGCTCTTTGTGCACTTCATTCAGCACCACGCCAACCACCTTCGCCCGCAGGCGGTTGAGCGTGGCCAGCACGGTCGCCACGGCTTTGCGGCTGGTTTCGCCGGCGCGCGCTACTACGATGACCCCGTCCACTGCGGTGGCCATTTGCAGCGGTTCGGCGAATCCCAACAGCGGCGGTGCATCCAGCATCACCAGATCGAATTCGGTGGAAGCGGCCTCGAGCAGCTCCACTAATCCCGCTCCCACCAGGTCGGATGCCCGTCTGGACGGTGGGCCAGCCGGAAGAATATACAACGCAGAGAGTCCTTCCACCTGAATCACGGCCTCCCGCCAGGGGATCTCTCCCAGAAGTGCGTTCGACAGGCCCACGATGCTCGGCAGGTTGAAGTTGCGGTGGACGCTCGGCCGGCGCAAATCGCCATCGATCAGCAGGGTGCGCAGACCCTGCTCGGCGTGAGCGGCGGCCAGGTTGGCAGCGGTGGTGGTCTTGCCCTCGCCCGGGCCGGCGCTGGTCACCAGGAGCGACCGGGAGCGTCCGTCGAAGCTGGCCAGCATAATCGAGTTGCGCAGGGTGCGCACGGACTCGCCGAAACCGGAAGAATCGTGTTCCTTCCGGGCCGCCAAACCGTCCTTGAGACTTCGCCTGAAGTTGGGGACCGCGAAGCTTGCCGCGCCTCGATTCTTCATCAGCGGAAGGCTGCCGATGACCTCCGTGCGCAGCGTGCGGGCCACTTGTTCCGGATCCCGGATGGTCTTATCCAGAATGTCGCTCAGGACGGCTGCGCCCACCGCCAGAAGCGCCGAGAACAGAAACGCCAGCAGCGCGTTCAAGACGATGTTCGGGAATACCGGCTTGAGGGCCGGCCGGGCGGGATCGGCGATCCGAATCGCACTGTTTTGAAACCCGGCATTGATGCTGGCCTCTTTGATCTTACGAATCAGCTCCTCGTAGAGACTTTTATCCGCGTCCGCCTCGCGTTTGAGGGCTTGGTATTCGAAGGAGCGCGAGTTGACGCGGTCGAATTCGGCCTTGGCGTCGGCCACGGCTTGCTTGACCATGGCTTCCCGCCGCTGGCTCTCCCGGTATTCGATCTCCACGCGCTTGCCGATGTCCTGGCGCGTCGAGTCCACGGTCGCCTGCACCTCGGCGAGCTTGGCTTGCGCGGTTCGATACTCAGGGTGATTCGGACCATAGCGCGACTTGATCTCGACAAAATGTTCTCTAGCCTCGTGGTAGTGTTCCGTCAGCTTGCGCAGCGCCTCGCCCTGCGGCGTGGCCAGCGCCGCCTGCATCGAACCGTCGCTCACCGAGTCAAAGGCAGCCTCCTTCTTCAGCCGCTCGGCCTGGGAGCTGGTAAATTCGGCGTTCAATTGAAGCAGGCGCGATGCCAGAATGTTGGTCTTCTCCTCCGGATTCACGACGTTCAGGTCGCGTTCGAAACCCGCCAGGGCCTGGCTGGAGCGTTCCATTTTCGCTTTCAGCTCATCGGTCTGTTTTTCCATGAAGGTCGACAGGCTGGCCGAACTGCGGAGCCGGATGTTGTAGCTGTGCTCGAGGTAGGATTGCGCAATCGCGTTGGCAGTGTCAGCGGCCAGTTGCGGGTCCGGCGAGCGGTAGCCGATCAGCAGGAGGTAGGTGTTGGGAGGCCTGGTCACCTTCAGACCCTTGAGTGTGACCGGCGCTTCGCCGCCTTCCGACTGATTCTCGCGTTCGCGCAGATGAAAGCGCCGGTCCACCGGCCGGAGCACGGAATCCGATTGCACCAGCTTGATCTGGGTGGCCAGGAACTGGTCGGAGTCATTCAGTATGCCGCGCGTCGCGTCCTGACCAACGACGCCCGGGGGCGTCTGACGGTCGATCACAACGGTGACGGTGGACTCATAGACCGGCGTCAGTCTGGCCGAAACGATCAGTGTGGCGAGGACCAGTGCCACGACGAATCCCGAAATCCTCCAGCGGTAGCGCTTTACGATCCAGAGGTACTGCGAGAGAGGGATCTTGGCTTCTTCCGGCTCCTCGTCGGCGAGGCTGTAGAAAGGCCGCACAAGCGCCTGCGTCGGTTCGTGCTCGGTCTGGTTCATGCTTCTTGGTGAAACTGAACCCCGCCCTGACGGGCGGGGCTTGCAAACGCACGAAAAGCCCTGCCCGTTAGGGCGGGGTTCTGTTTTACAAAAATGAAACTCCGTATCAGAAAGGAAGTTTCACTCCCGCCGCTACGGGTGGCTATAGATCAGCAAACCCGACGCGGTCGCCGCGGCGAACCCGAGAGCTTTTTCGATGCCCGTCATGGTCGCCCGTGCCGTGCGATTGTCAGGGATATAGAAGATATCGTTTGCGGCCAGCGAGACGTCCGGAGCTTTGCGTTCCAGGATCTTCCGCAGATCCACCGGCGTCTCCTTCGAAGTTCCGCCAGTGCGGCTGTAGACGAAAGCCTGCTTGGTTGCGAAAGGCGCCAGACCCTCGGCCATCGCCAGGGCCTTCAGCACCGTCATGCCGAAACCGTCCTCGATGCGGAAGGCGCCCGGTTTTTTGACATTTCCGACGACGAAGACCCGCCCCACCAGCGGAACCCGGATCTCTTCTCCGCCTTCGAGCGTCAGGTTCAGGGCGGGATCGGCCGCATCGATCAGTCCCCGCACCTGGACGCGCTCGACCTTCGGGCTTGGCGGCCGCGTGATCAGGATCTCGGTCCCGGCGTCCGGGCTCAAACCTTCGGCTCGCGCAAGCGCTTCGAGCAGAGAGGTCTTGCCCAAAGCCTGGAAGGTCAACGGACGGCGCACCGCTCCAGCTACGTTGATGGGCCGGCTGTGGTATTCGGCGATGGTCACCGTGACCACCGGGTCGACAAGAATCTCCTCTTCCATAAGTGAGGCCGCGATCCGTCCTTCGAGTTGGCCCGGCAGGAGGCCCCGCGCGTCGATCTTCTGCTTGAGCATCGGGAGGCGGATCAACCCGTCGTCGCCGACCCGAACAGTGCGAGTCAGCTCTGGCGCGCCGTAAACTGAGACGGCAATCAGGTCATTGGACCCGATGGGCTGGACCGGCAGGTTGGGGAGCGAGTCTTGCGCCAAAAGGGCTAAAACGATCAACGTTCGCATGTGGCCCGGAACATTCGCGCCGGCACGATCGTGTCCGGTTCCAGCTCGGCTACAATCGAGCGCTGAAGCAGTTCTACGCCGATCACCAGCCGCAGGCTAGCTTTCTCTCTGAGAAGAGTTCCTTCGAGGCCGCGTAGAGGTCCCCGTTCGACCAGCACGCGGTCGCCAGGCTTCAGATACGGCCACGGCCGCACCGGCAATTTCGAACGAAGCACAGCTTGGATTGCCGAGATTTCATCGTCTTGGATGGGTGCGGGCCTTCCGCCGAATCCGACAATTCCCTTGACACCGGGTGTGTTCAACACGCCAACTCGTTCCTCGTATGGGAACCGGCAGAAGACGTACCCGGCGAACAAAGGCAGGTCCATTTCCTTCATCCGGTCCGACCATCGTCGCCGGGTGCGATAGAGCGGGACCAGCGTTTCCAGCTTCTTCCACTGAAGGCCCGCCTCGATCCGGCATTCGTGCTGATGTTTCACGGCGAGCGCATACCATTTCGGGCATAGCTCGCGCTCTGTGAGTCCCATGTGCCCTCTTTCCCTGGAGCGCGGATGCACTAGGTTTGTGGATAGGGAAAGGAATTCGTCTCAGGGGAATTCTGAAAGCTAGGGGTCTAGCGCCAGATGTGATACCACTTGCGCGGATCGAGGGTTACGTCGAGTTCATCCAGATTCAGAACGTCGCCGGTCAGAGCGGCGCGCGGATTGGTGACGCAGAGCGCCTCCGCCACCGCCTCGCCGCGACGTTTCGCCAGCCAGGCATAGGCCTTGTCGAGCCTCGGCGGGCGACGCTGGTAATCATGCCCGTCGCTGGCGATGAAATGCACCAGACCACGGTCCAGCAAGGTCTCGCCGAACTCCCGGGCCTGGTGGCCGAAGTCGCCGAGCAGGCTCTGGGCCGTCACTTGAACGAACGCGCCCGCCTCAACCCATTTTGCGATCTGATCGATCTTGAGCCGCAGCAAGGCATTACGCTCGGGATGGGTGACTACTGGAATCATGCCCTCGTCTTGGAGGCGGGCAAAGATCTCGGGGGTGTTGTTAAAAATCAGAAGGTCGGAAAACTCGACCAGTAGATAACACTTCCGGTTGATCGTATATTTGTGCGGATCGGCGATGGCGTCTTGTATATTGTCGTAGCTCAGGTGGAAATCGCACCCGGAATGCAAACGCAGGGCGTTCCCGGTTGCGGCAGCGATCTCGGCCAGACGCTGGCGGATACACTCGGGGTCGTAGTGGTAGGTCGGATTGGCATGCGGAGTCGCCACCAGGTCGGTGGTGCCGGTCTCGGCCGCCATCCGCACCATGGCGACGGAGTCCTCCAAAGTGCGCGCGCCGTCGTCGACGCCGTACAGCACGTGGCTGTGAATGTCGATCAAGCTTCATTTTACCAGCCCACGTACAGCGCTAACCTGCGGTGGTGAAAGCTTACGCTTGGTTAGACCTCGAGACAGCGCATGTGGGGCGGGCAGTCCTGCAGGCAAGCCGGCCTTTTTCGGCCGCATCGGGGCAAGAAAAGTCTCAACCCCGCCCTAACGGGCGGGGC
>JBGPHB010000179.1:0-7519 GCA_041484155.1 Bryobacteraceae bacterium | reverse complement strand
CTCGCTGAGTCCCATCTCCCGGCCGACCGCCAGCGCATACACCTGCACGCGCCGGAGATGCATCTGGGTGGTGTTGTCCCGGGTGTCAATGGCCACCGCGAGAGTTTCCAGCGTATGCCGGTGCAGCGCTTCCAGCTCCTCCCGGTGCGCCGTCTTGGAATCCGACCAGGCGCGGTAGCCGCGATCGAGTGCGAACAGGATGGGCAGGGCGATCAGGCCGGGGTGATACCCGCTCTGAAGACTCGCGCTCCGGACCAGGTACGCCAGGTAAGCGGCCGCGACAAACCACGGTAACAAGGGCCGGCATTCGCGACGGTACACGCCGATGAAAGGACTGGTTCGTTCCTTCAACAGCGTCGTCGCGAGACCACAATTGAACAGCAGCACGAACGCGCTGGCGATCGCCGGCGCCGGAAACACGGCGTTAAACCCCAGCGAAGACGTCATTCGATAAGCCGTCTGCGCCGTCGCGATTCCGATGGTGATGGTGGCCAGTGCGTAGAGTACCGGCGCAACCTGGGGTATCCGCCGCGTCCCACGCAGCTCTTGCAGAAGTGTGACCGTGAACGCGATAAATAGCAACTCAGGCAGGCTAAGATCTTCAACGCCCAGCAACATGATCAGAAAACCGGCCGGGACCACGCTCCGGTTGTCGGCCAGTCTCAGGCCCAGCGTGGCGATGTTCGCACACGCCAGGTAAAGAAAGAACCGCTGTAGATCGTGTGCGCTGATTCGCGAAAGGTTAAGAACACAGACGAGGGTGCCGACAACCGCATAGATGAGGGCCCACACTCGCACGTTTTTTTTGACCGTCATCACTGGTGACTGGCGCTGAAGGCAAGTTCTATTCCATACATCGGAGTTGGCCGGCAAAACCTGTAAACTAAAGTGAGATCTCGATATTCCGGTCTAGCGCTCCCCGTGGTTAACCGCCGTCAAGCGCCAGCTTGACTCGATCGCCAGTGACAGAATGTCACATCCCACCCCTGCGAATTCAGCCGGGTCGGAACAGCACAGTGAGGTCCAATTGGCCATCCTCCGGCCGTGCGCCAGCGGAAATGTCGTGTGCCTTGATGCCCAGGTGGAACTCGTCTCTCCCTACGTTCCGGGAGTACCGGACGTCCCCGAGTACTGCTGCCCCCCGGCACTTCACCTCGACCCGAGTATCGATCGGCAAGGCACTGGAGCAACTGACTCGAAGGCCGGACTTGGAGACATCCAGAACCGTGACCACGTAAGCGTCGCCCGGCCTTCCTTCAATGTGCATAACGCCGGGTTGTATCAGCGGGAATCTCTTGTCCCTAGGTTGCAACATAGTCGCCAGAGCCCCCTTGGTTTGAGTATCGCCGGTACTCCCATTCCAGCGGTACTGGATACCATCCTAAAACTAAGGAGCTTAAGTGTTTGGACCTATTGTGCTCGTCTTGAACCCGGCGTTATTCTTTATTCAGGGCAAATAGTCCACCGCATGATTGAACTCCTCGCCACCGCCGCAATAACGTTCAGTTCAGTCGTGCTTTTCGCCTACTGGTTCCGTTACACCTGCCTGCTGATCCTGAGCGCGAAGACCGCACGGGATTACGCGTTCCAAGTGGCCACCGACAATCGACTCAGCTTCCTTGGAGTCCAATCACAGTTGCGCGAGCCGGCGTCGTCGGATCTTGATGGCTTGCGGGACTTGCTGGATCGTGATTACGCAGTGATCGCCCGCATGATGACACAAGTTGCGAACTCCAGGCTCGAAACGCGCATGCTTGCGATCAATTACCGGCTCGCCGGAGCGTGGTATCGCGTAAGCCGGCGGTTCTCAGCGCAATCCGCGCGGCAGGCGCTCGAAGAAATGTCCTTGGTGGTGGCTCATTTTGCAAACTCGATTGGGGAAGCCTCCTTCAGCGCCTCCGCCGCCTAAATACATTTGCGATACCCCGCAATCGACGCGCAAAAACCCCGCCCTGACGGGCGGGGCTTGGTCGCGTGTTCGCACGGACGTTTACAATCGGGCCGCAAGCCCCGCCCGTCAGGGCGGGGTTTTTGAGTGGCCCACGGCGTAGGCCTTGGCCGCGGTCCTGGAGAACTCAAATCGCAAGATCCATTCCCGGTCGTTGGTTCCCGCCGGACGAAACCGCCATTGCCGTGCAGCTTGCATGGCAAGCCCGGCAAAATATTTGCTCGATTCCGCCGAATCGAGCGTCACGTCCCGCACTGTTCCAGATGGATCGACACTGACTTTCACGTTGACTGCTACTTTGCCTCGAATTGAGTTCTTAGCCTTCCGGGGCACTTCAGGCACAACTTGATGGACTACTTCCCCTGCCGTGGTCTTGCTGCCCTCAGACGGTGGTTTCCGAATGACGGGAATCGCAGCCGGTTTTTCCGGCTGAAGCTTCGCCTGGACGGCGGGCGCCGCCGCGGTATTCGAAGGTTTGCTCTGGACACCGCGTGCCAACAAGATCACGAGGGCGGCCAAGCCGAGGGCGGCCGCCGGCACGATATAACGCAGTTTCGGCGCGATCTTCCGAGGCTCGACACTCCTCGGCGCGCCGCCGACCAAGCGCGCCGCGACCTCGGACGCCGTCCATCGGTTCCGTGGGGTGGGTTGCAGACAATGCCGCGCGATATCGAGAAACGGATCCGGGAGCGCCTTCGGCAGAATGGGCTCGTGCTGTTCCGCTTTGCTCCATACCGGAAGTTGCTGCGTCAGGGTCTCGACCAACAGGACTCCGAGCGACCAGACATCTCCCGCTGGTGAGCTTCCCGCGTCGGCCTCCGGCGGGTCATAGGGACCGGGCTTAGTCTGGCGCTCATCCAGCTCGCCAATCCGGCGCAGCCCGTCACTCGATATTCTCAATTGATCGTTGACGGCCATGATGTTGGAGGGTTTCAGGTGACCGTGCGCAAAGCCCTCCCGGTGAAGGTACGAAAGGGCGCTCAGCGCTGGCTCCAGCATTTCGCCAGCTTCCACGGTGGTGAGCGGGCGATGTGGAAGAACCTGCGACAGGTCCTCTTCGGCATATTCCATCACGACGTAGAGCAGCGCGCTGCCGTCCAGTTGGCAACGGCCCAGAGTGAAAATCCGGAGCAGGTGGGGATGCGATAGCCTCGCGGCCAGTTGCCATCTCGAGGTTCGAAGATCTGCGGTCTGGGGATCTGCCTTGACCAGCTTCAGCGCCGCTCGCTGCCGGCTCGGACCGTACTCCGTCAGGAATACTGCGCTGTCTTCGCCGCCACCCAAGTACTGGCGCAAGGGGAATGCTCCATCGACAACGTGTCCTTCCCACTGTTTTGAGAACTCGGCGATTCTCGGTATCAAATGGCACCTGCCGTTCCATTATTGTATCCGCTTAGTGTAGTGCGGCAAGCAGACCAGATGCGCAAAAGGGGACTGGCTCGAATTTCGCCGTTGTTGCGAAATTCGTGCCTGTACCCTTTTGCCCCGTTTTCAGACCGTGTGCTTCGGACCGGCAAAGCCGGTACAGGCACGAATTTCGCAACGACGGCGAAATTCGTGCCAGTCCCGGTTTTGCGCACTCTACACGACTTGCGCCGCAGACCGCTAGGGCGGTGGGACACGCGGTGCGAGTTGCAAGCTGCTGATACTGCAAGATTTTGTTCCTGCCGCTGATCCTCCCCAAACAATCTCTGGAGAACTGCCGATAGTACGTCAGAGGCCACCGTGAGCCTGGAAACGGAAAATCGCCGACAACCACGACGACAGGCCTCCACAGCGCAGCGAGACCTCACGCTGAAGTATCAAACCACCGGCGGAGTCACGTCCCAGGTGAGCGCGATGCTCCTGGACATCAGTGAAACCGGAATCAGCGTCGAACTCGCGGGCTTGCTGCCCCCGGGGTTGTTCGTTGAAGTCTCGGGTGAAGTCGAAGACGCCGCGGGACGGCGCTCCTTGCGCCGGCGCTGTCGCGTCTGCCGGTGTTCTGTGCTGGAAGGCGGCGGCTATCTCGCCGGTTTATCGTTCGACACCGCTTCCGGCGAGCCTCCTCCCGCGAATGCCGCGGGGCCGAACGGAGTCGCCGACCACTACGAGGCTTTGCAACTCAGCCGCAACGCAAATGCCGACACCATCCAGCGAGTCTTCCGCTTGATCGCGCAGCGCTATCATCCTGACAATCAGGAGACCGGCAATGCCGAGCTCTTCCGGCAGATTGTGGAAGCCCACCATATCCTAAGCGATCCTGAGCGGCGCGCCGCGTACGACGCGCAACTCAGTGCTCACAGCCAGAACCGCTTCAAGATCTTTGAGACTTGGGAAAGCTCGCGCGGGATCGAAGCCGAAAAACGAAAGCGTCAAGGAGTTCTCTCTCTTCTGTACGGGAAGCGCCTGACCGACCCTCACCAGCCAGCCATGACCATCCGTGATTTCGAGGAAATGCTCGGTTGCCCGCGAGAGCACCTCGAGTTCAGCCTATGGTTCCTGAAAGAGAACAAGTGGATTGCGCGATCGGATAACAACAAGTTCGAAATCACGTGGCAGGGTGTAGTCGTCGTGGAAGCCGAGGGATCGAGCACGGCGCCCACTCCTCTACCGCAGCTCTCCGCCCCCGCAAACGACTAGCGCAGGTACTGCTAGAGCCCGAAATCTTTCCTCCAGAACCCCGCCCTGACGGGCGGGGCTTTTATGGGTTTGTAACCACGCCCGCCACCCGCGTCCGCCAACGCCGCCCCAAGCCCCGCCCGTCAGGGCGGGGTTCAGTCTGGCACCAGTCTATGCTGCCCCGTGGATCAGGCCGTTTTGCCTGCTTTCTTTGGCGAATGGATCCCGCAAGGCTACTTGTGGATGTAGGCGGAGTGGATGGCAGTATTCGCCAACGTTCGGTCCCCAGTTTCGAAAAGCACCGCGCGTGGAGTCTCCTGGGAGATAAGGCAGACTCGGCTCGTGACATCGCGTACCGAGGCCCGCGCCGAGCTGCCGTCGTTCAACGTCGCTTTCACGTCCTCGATGATCTTGCGCTGTTCCAGTGCTAGGCGTCATTCAGCGAAACGCTGTCGGGTCCCCGCTCGTGAAACAGCAGTCTGCGGATGGTACGCAGATCGTTCAGGATGCGACGGCTCTTTTGGGTGTGCGACGCCAACTGGCCCATTTTGTAAAGCGCTAGAGTCAAGGCTTCCGTTCGCCGCTTATCCTGGTCAGCTTCTGCTTCCTGAACGTGATCCTTTACGTCGCGAACGGCATCCTCGATACTCTCCTCGAGCAGAACGATGAACTCGTATGCGCTTTCAATGGAATCAAACGGTTGCGTTGGTGCAGCGCTCATTTGTTCAGGGTACCGCTTATGCCGGTGGCCTGAGCCGGAAACGAATGAAAAAGCTGCCACCCACGGGATGGCCGCCGTAGTAAGGCTCGATCGCGCCCGGAACCGCGTAAGCGCTAAAGTTCAAACCAGCGCCCGTCTCGACGCGACGGAACAGATCGAAGTCGCGCGTGTAGCCGATGGTGTAAGCGCCAATGCGGAAGGTTCCGCCATCGTGGAACAACTCGTCCTTGTCTACCAACTCGAAGCGGCCAGTCAGAAAATTCTTGTGGTGAATTGGCAGAACCGACTCGACCAGGTAAGAATTATTGTTGTGTTGCGTGGCGGTGCTGTGGGTGCGCCCCCAGACAAAACTGGAAGACCAGCTTCCACTGGCCACCGGCATGGTGTAGTGCAATGAGGCAGTGGTGCGCAGCTGGTCGCCTGGCTCAAGCTGCTCGGGATGGGCGAGTCTTCCGACCGAAGCTTGCGCCGCCCAATTCCTCGAGGGGAAGTACCAGAAGCGAGCTGACCAGGAATTCATCCGTCCCGCGTCAATGTTCCAGCGGTTCTCATTGGGTTCGGTGCCATGGAAACCGCTCGCTTCCAGTTTGATCTTCTTGTGCAGGATTCCAACCGTGACCACTTCATTTGCGAGGTGCGTGGAATCCTGCAAGTGGTGGGAGATGGGAGCTTGTACCAGTTCCATCGCCGACGCACGGTGGGAAAACGCCACCGGTCCGAGCGCCGGATCACCGACGGGAGCGAAGTAGGCGTCCACAAACGTGTTTTCGTCGAGTTGGTAGGAGTAGTGGAAGCCCAGGCTCATGATGAAGTCGTGGGGGTGCTGCGCATCGACGATGGGTCGGCCGTACGCCGTTTCTCCGGTCTGAAAGAGCAACGGGTAGCGCCGATTTGTGACTGTGGCCGGCTCGAGACTGAGCATGAGTTCCGCTTGAAAGGAGCCCCTGGATCCCAACCGATGTCCTACCGATGCCATGGCCCAGTTGTTCGAATAGAATTTATCGCCGCCGCGCGGACCTGATTGCTGGGTGTCCAGCAGGAATGCCGTTCCCATGAACATCGTGTTCCAGGCGCCGGCGTGCGACATCAGCATCGGCATGGATCCGGACGCCGGATTGACGCTGGTACCCGATGCCAGGTTCATCAGATGCACGCCGCCAAGATTCATCCCGGAGCGGCTCTGCGCCAGAGCCAAACCTGAGGCCAGCAGCACGATGACCGAGCCGCAGAATAGCTGTTTTTTCAAGATAGAACTCTCCTTTTCGTTACGATTCGTTCGGCCCGCTCCCTCACGGTCGCGGTTCAGTAGATGGCCTTCCAAGGGAGCGGGTTGGTTACCGAGCCGCGAGTGTAAACGAGCGGTTTTTGAATCGAGGAGAGTTCAGATTCGGAGCACTATAAGCGACGAAGCGGTCAGTCCAGGTCGCGAAGGGGCTCGCACACTGGACGGGTCGCCAGAGAACAGCGGGGAAGATCCCAGGATCGAAGAGTCGGCCTCGACCGCAACCGGCGCACCGCTGACAGGGCCCTGCGCCCCGTGAGACTGATCCGCAACGGCGACCAACACTTCGTGGGAACAGGGCCCAGGCGCCGGCTTGGCAGGAACCCCATGGCGGTGGCACTGTGTAGTGTTCCCGGCAGGCTTGCAACTGTCGACAATGCAAGTCGTCACACACTGGACGCTGGTGACGACCAGCGCAAAGATCACTACGGCGCCCATACCCGAATCGTAGCACGAAGCCAACGTATTGCTCCGCAAACTCCCGATCGAGCAACGAACGCTATGCGCAAAAGGGGGACTGGCTTGAATTTCGCCGTCTTTGCGAAATTCGTGCCTGTACCCCTTTTGCCCCGTTATCAAACACTACACTTCGGACGGGCAAAGCCGGTACAGGCCCGAATTTCGCAAAGACGGCGAAATTCAAGCCAGTCCCGGTTTTGCACATTCTACGAAGACCACTAGACCTCCAGGATCACCGGCATGATCAGCGGCCGGCGGGAGGTGTGTTTGATCAAGTGCCGCTTTAAATCGGCGCGGATCTTTTCTTGCATGACGCCCCAATCGGAGCGCTCCTCGTTGGTCGACGATTCGAGCGTCTTCATCACCACCTGGCGGGCTTCCGTCATGACCTCCGAGGTCTCGTCCATGGACATGAATCCGCGGCTGACGATTTCAGGCAGCCCTTCCGCGCGGCCGGTGTGCTTGTCGATGGCGATAATGGGCAGCACGAAACCGTCTTCGGAGAGAT
>JBGPHB010000178.1:0-7525 GCA_041484155.1 Bryobacteraceae bacterium | reverse complement strand
GCGATTGCCAGGCGGAGGGGCTTCAGGCGCGGTCGAACATCGGATACCTGCCTGGCGAGATGGGAATCTATGCCGATATGACCGGCCGTGAAGTGCTCGATCTTCTTGCGGGGCTGGGCCGGCACGCAGTTGTTAAACGGCGTGAGCTTCAAGAGCGACTGGAGTTCCCCGATAGCGACTTGCGACGCCGGCTGCGGGAGTACAGCACCGGCATGAAGCGCAAGCTCGGGCTCATTCAGGCGTTTCAAGCCGACCCTCTTCTATTGATACTCGATGAGCCGACGGAGGGGCTCGATCCGCTGATGCAGGAATCTTTCTATGGACTCCTGGCGGACGTGAAGCGACGGGAGAGAACGGTCTTCATGTCGTCGCATGTTCTTTCGGAGGTCGACCGGGTCTGCGACCGGATCGCGCTGCTGCGAAAAGGCGAGCTGGTGCTGCTTTCTACTGTCGAAAAACGCCGGAAGCTGGCGGCCCGCCACGTACGAGTCTTCTTTGCCGAAGACGTAAATCTTCCTGCGCTGCTTCCGCCCGGCAGCGAAATCGTCGAGGGCGGTTCGCGCGAGTGGAACCTGAAGGTTCAGGGCGAACTGGGGCCGCTGCTCGGAGCGATGGCAGGGCTGCCGGTGAAGGATATCGAAGTGAAAGAACCTAAACTCGAAGACGTGGTGCTGGAATACTATCGCAAACCATGAGTGGCCCTTTTCTGTTGCTCACACATTCGCTGAAGCGGGTTCGAACTCTCGTGCTCACCTTCGGGACCTTGCTGGCCGCCTTCCAAATGATCCTGATTGTCGTCGCCAGGTCGATTCAGAATTCTGGTGGGTTCGAACAGCTTAGCTCGCTGATTCCTCCGTTCGCCCGCGAGATGATGGGCCCCTCGATGGCGAGCTTCATGTCGTTCGCTGGAATTGTCTGCCTCGGATATTTTCACTTGTCCGTGATCGGTTCTCTGGTCGCGCTCTCCATATCGATCGCCACCATCCCGACCTCGGAAATCGAGTCCGGCTTCATCGATCTGATCCTCGCCCGTCCGCTGGCGCGCCATTGGATCATCACGCGTACCATTGCCGCCGTGGGCCTTTCCACAGTCGTCCTGCTTGCGATCATGGTGGCCGGGACATGGGCCGGGCTCGAGACGTTTGCTCCGAAGACGGTCGCATGGCCGTCCGTCAGGTTGATCCGTTCGCTTGCGATCAACCTGGGCCTGCTGATGCTGTGCTGGAGTGGCGTGGCGATGGCAATCGGCTCGGCATCGCGCCGCCGCGGAGTCGCGGGCGCGTTGGCGGGGCTGCTGGCGCTGGCGATGTTTCTCCTGGATTATGTCGGCCGCCTGTGGCGTCCCGCTGAAGCGGTCGCGTGGCTGTCGCCGTTTCGGTACTTCAGCCCGTTTGAACTGGTGATGGGGAATCCGCTGCCGGCGAAGAACCTGGTAGTGCTGGGAGCGATTGCAGCAACCGGCTTCGTGACAGCTTACGTTCTGTTCGCGCGGCGAGACATCTCGCGTTGACTGGCTCTGCGTCGCAGGCCGTACAACACGGCTCCGGCCACCACCGCCGCTCCTGCGATGGCCGCTTGGGGCCCGGAACTGCCCGTTAACAGCCACACGCAAACCACCAGAGCGAGTACGGGAATAAGCGCGCCGCCGGGTAGCCTAAACCCGCCAGTTGTGGGCGGCATCCGGCGCCGCAGAACGGGAACGGCGAGACAGGCGCACGTATAAATCATCAGGCGCGCCAGCGCGCTCAGCGCGGCCAACTGAGCGAAGCCGCTGGAGACCGCAAGAACCCATCCGGCGAACGCGTATACAACAATGGACACCGACGGAGTACGATACAGCGGATGGAGCCAGGCCAGCTTCGCGGGAAGATTTCCATCGCGTCCCATGGCGTACAGCAACCGCGGGCCTACGAAGAGATTCACATGATTGGATCCGGCAGTGGAGAGCGCGGCGCCGGCGGTCAGCATGAGTGCGCCGGCAGGTCCCAGGAAGCTGCGTGCAGCCGAGGCGAGAGGAGTTGCGCTGGTGGCCAGATCCGGCAAAGCAGCCATGGTGACCATGTGGATGATCAGGTACAGAGCGATGATCAGACCCGCGGAGCCCAGGAGCGCCACGGGCAGACTCTTCTTCGGATCGATCACTTCTTCACTGGGGATCGAGGCGTTTTCAAATCCGCCCATGGCGAACATCAACAGGAGACTCCCTTGTTGGAGCGCTTTCACGCCGGGGAGCGGTGTCACGGCAATCGCCGGCAGGTGAAGGAGCAATGCTCCCGCTACGCAGAACAGAATCAGTGGAAGCAGCTTTCCTATTGTGAAGATGTTGTTGACTAGTGTTCCCAACCGGACCCCGTATAGGTGCGTGGCAGCCAGCAGGCCGATCAGCGCAGTGATGGCGGCCAGCCGGCCTGGTCCGTATCCGAGGGCAGGCCAGAAGTAGCCCAGGTAATCGCAGAATGTATTGGCGACGGCCGCCACGGCTGTCAGGCGAGCCAGCGCGAACATCCATCCGATTTCGAAACCGATGAAGTCGCCAAACGCGGCGCGCGTGTAAACGTAGGGACCACCTGTGGATTCGAAGTGGCTGCCGGCCTCCGCGAAACACAGGGTGATCAGGAGCATGGCCGCGCCCGCGGCCAGATATGCCAGAGGAGCCGATGGGCCGAGCAATTGTGCGACTGCCGCGGGTAGCGCGAAGATCCCGGCGCCGATGGTGGTGTTCACAGAGATCGCGGTCAGGCTGAGTGCGCCCACCGCGCGCACTGGAGTTGGGGAAGCGGAGCGGCTAGGCAAGCTAAAGCTTACCCTACTGTGGCGTAGAATGACTTTAATCCTCCATGCACCTGTCAGATGGGACCCGCGTCGGACCCTACGAGATTCTCGCGCCGATTGGGGCGGGCGGCATGGGCGAGGTGTATCGCGCTCGGGACACCAAGCTGAAGCGAGACGTGGCGCTGAAAGTCTTGCCTGAAGCGTTCGCGCGCGACGTGGGCCGCATGGCTCGGTTCCAGCGCGAGGCCGAGGTGCTGGCGTCGCTCAATCACCCGAATATCGCCGCCATTTACGGCGTGGAAGACAATGCTTTGGTGATGGAGCTGGTGGAGGGCGAAACGCTGCCCTGCCCGCTTCCTCTCGAGACCGCCCTCAGCCACGCCCGGCAAATCGCGGAAGCGCTGGAGTACGCGCATGAGCGTGGCGTGGTCCATCGCGACCTCAAGCCCGCCAATATTAAGGTTACGCCCGAGGGAGTCGTAAAGCTTCTCGATTTCGGGCTGGCCAAAGCCGCGGAAGATCCCGCCGGTGCACCTGGCGATCCCGTAAATTCCCCCACTTTAACCATGGGCCACACGCAGGCGGGAGTCATTATCGGCACCGCTGCTTATATGTCCCCGGAGCAGGCCGTGGGCAAGAACGCGGACCGGCGCAGCGATATCTTTTCCTTCGGCGCGGTGCTGTACGAGATGCTGGCCGGCAAGCGCGCTTTCGCCGGGGACTCCATGGGGGAAGTGCTCGCATCGGTGGTGAAGGACGAGACGGATTGGGCGAAGCTGCCTGCGGGGACGCCCGTTGCGATCCGTACGCTGCTCCGCCGATGCTTGGCGAAAGATCGCAAGCAGCGGCTGCAGGCCATTGGCGAGGCGCGGATTGTGCTGGAGAATCCGGACGGGAGTGAAGTCCTCCAAACTCAGGCTGAAGGCCTGAGCCACAGAAAGCTGCCGTGGATCGTTACGGCCGCGACGGTCGTGGGCGCCTTATTGTTCGTTGTTCTGGGGCGTGGGCGTGCCCCTGCCGCCGGCGATCGGGTAAGTTTTGCGATCTACCCACCGGAGAAGACGGCTTTCTCGGCCTCGCTTAACACGACTGTCAGTGTGCCGCAGTTCGCCCTTGCTCCCGATGGCCGCTCCATCGCGTTCATCGCCGAAACGCCGGGCGCTCGACCGATGCTCTGGCTGCGGCCCATGGAGCAAGCCGGCGCCCGCACGTTGCCCGGAACCGAGGACGCCCAACAACCGTTTTGGTCTCCCGACAGCCGCTGGATCGGATTTTTCGCCGAAGGTAAGCTGAAGAAGACCCCCGCCGCAGGTGGCGCGGTACAGGTTATAGCCCTGACGACTACAGACTTCCGCGGTGGCACTTGGGGACCGGACGATACAATCCTTTTCGCGAGCGGAATCGGACCCTTGTTTCGTGTTGCCTCCGCGGGAGGACCGGCTACTCCGGCGTCAACCGATGCACAGATCTCGCATCGCTTCCCGCAGTTTCTGCCCGACGGCCGTCACTTCCTTCAATTCGCTTTGGGCTCTGAACAGAGCGGCGTGTACGCTGACTCCCTCGATGACAAGAGCCGGAAGGCTCTCATGCGGACGAACACCAGCGCCGTCTATGCGCCGCCGGGATACCTGTTATTCGTGGACGGGGACACGCTGCTAAGCCAGGTGTTTGACGCGGAGCGCCTGGAAATGAGCGGCCAACCATTCCTCATTGCCGAACATGTTGGCCGTTCCAGCGGTTTCCAAAGCGCGATCTCAGCCTCCCGCACTGGAATCATCGCCTATGCGAGCGCGATCGCGCAGAACGGCCGCTTGAGTTGGTTTGACCGCGGCGGAAATGCGATGGGTTCCGCCGGTCCGGAAGGCGACTACGCCGATTTTCGGCTATCCCCGAACGAGAAGTCGCTAGCTGCTTCGTTGGTGGACGCCAAAACGGGCACCATCGAAGTCTGGATGAACGATCTTGCGAGGGGCAGCAACACCCGTATTACCACCGGGGGGCTGCTCAGCGCTTCTTCAGTCTGGTCGCCCGACGGCACGCAGCTCGTTTTCCGCGCTCTTCGGAGTGGGTTTATTGAGTTCTACCAGAGGAGCGCCGCGGGTGGCGGAAACCAGGAGTCCCTGCTAACGGCCGAGACGGAGCGGGTCGCTCAGATACAATCGATCAATCTGGTTCCCACGGACTGGTCTCCCGACGCCCGGCACATCGTCTTCTCGGTTCCGACCGTGGCGTCCGGCAATGACCTCTGGCTGCTGCCGCTCGCTGGCGATCGAAAACCGGTGAAGTTTATCGCAACGCCAGCCGAAGAGATGCACGGCAATTTTTCACCGGACGGGCGTCTGGTTGCCTACACGGCGAACGAATCGGGTGGGTTTCAGGTCTATGTTCAGACCTTTCCGCTTTCCGACCGGAAATGGCAAGTTTCCACTAACGGCGGATACGAACCCCGCTGGCGCGCCGACGGGCGCGAAATCTACTATCTCTCGGAGGACCGCAAGCTGATGGCGGTTGCGGTAGGCGCCGGGCCCTCCTTCGACGTACCGAAATCGCTATTCCAGACCCAGGTGCCCGCGGGCGTCACCGCGAACCGGACGCACTACGTCCCCAGCCGTGACGGCAAGCGCTTCCTGATAAATACGCAGATCGGCGATGCGGCGCCGACGCCTATCACTGTCGTGCTGAACTGGACGGCGGGGTTGAAGCGTTGAGCTTCCCTAGTCGGGTGGATGTCGAAGAATGCAGGCCGGGGCCTGCGTTACCGCGAAGGCTCTCCAAAATTGATCGACGACTCCGAGGTGAACACCTTGGTGATTCCGTTTGTGGGGATAAGCTTTGCCAGAATTGCACTGCCCGGCTGGGAGGACTCCACGAAGAAGTATCGCTCGGTGAATTTCTTCACCGTGAGCACGACGAATTGATTCGGCTTCACCAGGGAGCGATCTGCGAGACTGTCTTTCTTTACACACGGGTCCCGTTCGACCTTGTTTCCCACGCAAAACGTCACCATCGTAGAGCGATCCGAGACGTTCAGAAAATAGATGTCCTGTCCCCGGACCTCGGACGCCCGAATCGTTAGGGCCCGCACCTGGTGAGGCTCTACGGTGCTCCTTCTAAAATCCGAGATTTTGTTGTCCTTGAGTACTTCCACGAATGCCGTCACTTCCAGGTCCGGCACCCGATCCTCATGGGACTGCATGATCCTAATCCAGGCGGACCCTTGCGAGGGCATCGCGCCCCCCAGGACGACTTCGAGAATTCTGGGACCGTTGAGATCGCCCGGACGTTGGGGGTTTCGGCGGTAGAGTTGAACCTGACGAGGCTCGATGACAACTTCCAACGTCTCTTGGGGCTGGAGATCGAAAACCGGCTTGGTCCGTACCCGGTCTCCAGATTGCTGGTAAAGATCCATCCGCACGGGTCTGGAGGATGTGGAAGGATTCGTGATTCTGACGATCGACCAAAAGCCGGATCCGAAGAACAGCATCGGAATTTCCCACGTGCGGTCAGCCCCCTTTTGAGTGATGGTGACCGGCACACCACCGATGACCACCGTGCCGGTCCGGGGGCTACCGGTATTCTCGGAGGCGCTCAGAACCACCTGACCGTCGGTGGCGCCAGACAGGCCGGTGGTTACTGTCAACCAGGCGGAGTCGCTTTCAGATGTCCATGGGCAGCCCAAAGGTGCATGGACGGCGAATTTGGAATCTCCACCAGCAGTGTCAAGCGCGATCGCTGCCGGTTCCACCAGAAACGAACAGTGCAAACTGGTCTGGTCGATCGCGTCACTGAGGCCGGCGGCCGGGAGTTCCCCAGGTTTGGTAACCTCCGCGGGAGGCGTAAAAATCGGAAGCCGGAGCGAGACACCCTCCGACTCGCCCTTCGTCAGGTAGGCTGCGTGAGTGTTTTCAATACTACCCGTCTTGCGGGAAGTGACCTGCAAACTGCCGTCGCCCAGGAGTGCGAATTCCTCCGTCAACTCTTCGTGCGACCTGTCGAACTTCGCAGAGAGAGAGGTTCCGTGGGAGGTTGCGGCCGCGGCTTCTCCCCAGTAGCAATCGGTGGGCAGGCATTCGCTCCAGATCTGAACGGTGAAGCCCGCGCCCTTTCGTTCAATCACGACGCGTTTCAAATCGTCTGGCGACCCGAGTGGGTGCCAATCGCCGAGAAACTGATCCATGGCGGGAGACTGCGAGTACCCGGAGGCCGAGAGGACAATGCAGAGTGCCAAGGCGTTTCTAAGCATACGGCGGCTTTCTTGCGTAAATATATCGTATCAACCACCCGGTTCTCTTGTTATACGGCGGAGCCGGTCGCCCCTTGCGAGACTATACTAAGTGAACCTGTGCCCGTGAAGACACCATCGGCCGGCGCTCTCTTGCTAGGCCTGATTCCCTTCGCTGCCATGTGTTTCTCGGTCCCGCTATGGGACCGCGTCGATCCAGTGATTCTTGGCATCCCCTTCAATCTCGCCTGGCTGATCTGCTGGATTGTCCTCAGTACTTTGTGCATGTGGGCCGCATACCGAGTGGAAGCGGCGCGGGCTAAGAAGGACGGCGGAGCGCCGTGAGTCCCAGCGCCCTTGCCTTGACGACAACCTTCGCGATCATCGCGCTGGGCGCCACGATCGGCTTCCTCGCCGGAGCCCGCCGGAAGATGGACCTGGAACAGTGGACCGTTGGCGGCCGCGGCTTCGGCGGCGTGCTCATGTACCTGCTGATGGCCGGCGAAGTTTACACCACGTTCTCCTTTTTGG
>JBGPHB010000177.1:0-7535 GCA_041484155.1 Bryobacteraceae bacterium | reverse complement strand
ATGGTGGCTTTGCCGGACGTGGGCGGGAGGAAGCAGGTGAGGACGCGCATCGTGGTGGTCTTGCCTGCCCCGTTGGGTCCGAGGAAACCGACGATCTGGCCTTTTTCGACTTCAAAGGAGATATTATCGACCGCGACTTTGCGGGCATATCGCTTGGTGAGCCCTTCGACTTTGATCATATGCAGTTACTCAGGACGAGCGAGATTGTCTTCTGTGAGCAGTGAACCGGACACTACATCTTAGTGGGCGCGGGGCCAGAGTGTCAATCGGGTCTGGACGGGGTGGCGGCGCGGAGGGAGTCGAAGGTGGGGGCGGACACGGTGATTTGAGTATGAGGGGGTGACGGATTGGGGGTGATTGATCCGCGTAACTCTTTGCTAGTGGGGGAATTGGTGTTCTGTCAAGCAGGGTGAAGGGCTCCAACGATTGCACGAGCTAAACTAAGGCTGCGTGGTTTATGAATGGAATGCGAGCAAAGCGGCCGTCAATCTGAAGAAGCATGGCGTCTCGTTCGAAGACGCCGCCACGGTATTTGTGGACCCTCTCGCCCTGACATTTCCGGACCCGAACCATTCAGTGGAGGAGCAGAGGGAGATCACAATCGGTCATACTATGGGAGAGCGGCTGGTGTTCGTTTCTCACTGCGAGCGCGGCAGTCGAATTCGTATTATCGGTGCGCGGCTGGCCACTCGCTCAGAACGAAAACAGTATGAAGAAGGAATCGGCGAGAGTCGTTGAGAATGGCTTAAGGGACGAGTACGATCTTTCGCTGCTCAAGGGCGGCATACGCGGTAAATACTATGCGCGAGCAACCGCGAGCACGAACCTGGTTTTGATCGAGCCTGACCTGGCGAACTTGTTCCCAGATAGCGAGTCTGTGAACCGCGCGCTGCGGCTGCTGGCGGATGCGGCTCGCGTGGCGGTGGGTTCGAAACGACGACGCAGGCGCTAACTCGTCGCCTCGGGATGTGGCATGCCGGGCTGCGACGCCTATGCAGGAACGATCTGGGAAGCCGTTGCTCTTGCTGCCGTAGAGGATCTGCCGCACGCCAACATTTAGCCGAGGGAACTTATCGGCGCCGAACAAAAAGCCCGCTGACCTATCCCCTATTGGGAACACAGACCATAAAGTCCACAGCTCGGTGCAACGGGCAATTCCACTCGCAAGAAGCACATTACGACGTTGTTTTGTCAAGCGAAAGGACGGCACTCCTGTCGAGACTATGTGGCTTGGGGGGATGGGAAAGAAAGCCGGCCAGGAGGCGGCTCGCAAGCTAAAAGCTCGCCCCACATCGCCACCCCCTCATAGATCCGTAAAGCGCACCCTGGGGAAAGGATGCAGGATTGTGGGCGGGGATCCGATCGCGTCCACAAGGGACTTGGCGGACCCGGATTCCGCTGACATGGAAATCGTAGCCCAGTTCCTTGTTCAGGTTGCGTACGTTGTATACTATCGATCAACCCGGTCGCAAAAGCGCCGGTCGGTCAGGAGGGGAAAATGTCCCAGGAAGCAGTCCGAAGCTTTTACAACAAGGTCCTTCAGGATCGTTCTCTTCAGGAACGATTCAAATCAGCTCCCAATAATGAGGCTTTCGTACAGTTGGCCGTGAGCCTTGGCTCGGAGAGCGGATTCACTTTTACCGCCGACGATGTAAGAGCGCAGCTTAAGAAAGGTCCGGCCGGCAGCGGCACTCTATTGAGTGACCATGAACTTGCCGCAGTCACAGGTGGTGGTGACCCCTACAAGTATACTCCCCCTATAGAGGTGAAGAACCCGGACGGAGTCAAGCGCGGATCAACTTAGAATTCCCGTGGAAACCGCGTCCACCATGGGGGATCACCTGGCTGTGGTCCTCCACGCTCTTGGTCCGGCCTTGGTTGAAGGGGACTATGTGGCGCGGATTCAGAATTTGGCGGACCGGATTCCGTTCCACTCCACGGCTGCTTTCGAATGCAGGCTTGGGGCAGGTGCTGCGCAGGTGGATTTTCACGTAAGCTTACCAGCCTCTCAACTGCAGAACGTGCCCTGCCTCGAAGGTGACGCCGCCTGGCGAATCCTTCGCGACCTTGCGCGCTGGTATGCGGACTCATATTGCGTGCTGGAATATGATGTTTCGGCGCTGACTCCAACTCTGCCCGCGCCGGGGTTCTTTCTCCCGATGAACTGTGGTAGCCCCGGCTCGAACTTCTTGCGTCTACGCGGCATTTTCGACGAGGAATTGCACTCCACTGCCCTGGGACCATTCTGGCCGCGGTTGGAGTGTTGTTTTACACACTTGCCCGCTAGTTCAGTCATCCATAGCGTGGGGTTCATGCTGTCCCGGTCGCGTCCCGCAGCCAAGGTCAATGTGCATGGGTTGAGTCCGGAAGAACTCGCGGATTATTTGAGCGCTAGCGGATGGAGCGGCGACACCAAAGCGCTGGGCGCGACGGTCTCCCGGATCACCCCGTGGGCGGACGAACTCGACGTAGCTCTCGATTTGTCGGCGATAGGGATCGGCGCCCCTATCGGGCTGGAGTGTTACCTGCGCAGGGGCCCTGCGGAGGAGCCTCGTTGGAACTCGCTGTTTGACTACCTGGCCGCCAACGGACTGTGCACGCCGGAAAAGACACGGGCGCTTATCGAGTGGCCGGGTATCGACTGGGAGGAGACGTCCGCCAGTTGGCCGGCATCCCTCGCCGTTGCGGACCGGTATATGAACAGCGTCGCCTTGAGTTACTTCTACCGGCGAATCAGTCACATCAAGGTAACATTCGAATCCGGGCGCCTCCAGCAAGCCAAGGCGTACTTGATGTTTGGCCACCATTGGCGGGCGCGCGATATAGATGTCGGGAATTAGGCGGCGCGGGATGTGGCATGCCGGGCTGCTGCTGAAAGCTCGCCCCACATCGGTGAAAAAAACTGGGGACACTGCTGGGGTTGTTGACAGCGGAAGACGTAGTGGACGCTGGCCCGCAATGTCCCCAGTTTTCTATTGACCCACGATCTTTGCGAACTGGTCCATCGGGCCGGGCTGGCCGTGGATGGGGACGTGTTGCGCTACGTCCAGCTTCAGGCGCTGGATGTTTTGCTGGAGCGTTCGGATGTTCGCGTTTGGCGCGGGCGTGGGGGCGCCTTGGGCGGGGGGCGAGTATAGGTCGGCGTTCACCAGGATTTTTTCCTTGGGGAAATACGCGATCAGCATGCCCGCCGCGTGATTCAGTCCTTGCACGGGGTAAAGATCCAGCGTGCGCGTGCCGTCGCTCAGGACGTATTTCTGGTTCACCGTCTCAATCGGCAGCGGTCGCCGGCCTCCCACGAAGTACGGATAGAACGTGGAAAAACGGTCCGGCTGAAGCGTGCGGGGAGCGGGGTTGAACAGGACGTTCTCGTAGTATTCGCGATTCGCCTGGTGCGTTACGATGGTGGCGCCTTGCGCGAGGTACGTGCGGAGGCCGCCGGTGTGATCGAAGTGGTGGTGTGTATTCACCACGTAGCGGATCGGTTTGTTCGGAATGAGCCGGCTCACTTCGCCCAGCACGGCGAGCGAGCGTTCCTCATTGAGCGGCGCTTCGATCACGGCGGCAAAATCGCGGAAGTCGGCCGCGAGGCTGTTGTGAGTGCCTCCGGCGATGAGCCAGACTCCATCCGCCATCTTTTGCGACTCGGCGCGCACCGGCGGCGCGGTTGCCTTTTGCACGGCATCCGGCACCGGCATGGCCGCGACACTGACATTCGGCTTGACGTCCGTCACGGTGATCTCCATCGAGTTATGCGCCGTGTTCAGGCGCGGATCGCCCTGGTGGATGTGAAGCAGCGTGGGGAATTTCACGCCGCCGAAATCCTTATAGTTGGTGTAACGCAACTCATACAGCATGTCCCCATACACCGGGTTGGGAATCCAGGTTTGGACCAGCTCGAGCATATTCTGGTCGTTGAACGTCCCATTGACTCTGTATTTCCCCATGGTGGTGAAGGACACGATGGTCGCCTTGCCGTTCTGGGTGATCCCGCCCGGCGAGGTGGGAAACGTCAATGAGATGGCCGTTGGGTTCGCGGCCATCGCCGCCTTCAGGAATCCGTGCGGGGTCAGGAAAATGTCGAGTTGGCGGAACTCCGTCACGGAGATCCCTGCAAGATACTGGCCCGGCTGCGGGACCGGATTCTGACCATCCACGTTCCAGGCGGAAGCGCCGCTGACGATCGCGACCTGCTGTTGCTCGCCCTGCAACGGCGTGCCGCCGCCCCCGCGAGGCGGGTTGGTTCCCTGGCGGCGGGTGAGTTCTTCACGCGAGGATCGGGCGTCGTAGTCGATGGTGCGCGTGTAGCGCGTCACCTCGAAGCGCGGCCAGTCTTCCTGCGGACTGAAGCTCTGACCCACGGCGGCATTCCAGCCGGTTCCGGAATACTGAATGGTTTTGACGTTGGCGGCGCCCATGGCCTTCATCGCGCCCTGCAAGACGGCGCGAGCGTCCTGCGCGGGCAGAGTATTCACAAAGGCCAGGAGCGAAGCGGCGACGAACAGCTTTCGTATCATATGGACCTCCTCGTATCGCCACTATTGTAGGTGATGCTTTGGGACCTGTCACGGCGAAGGGGCGGACCCATGCCCACAATGTGTGTAATTTTGAGAACATAACAAGACCATGTCCTTTACAACACAGCTTTTGCTTGTATCCGTTTTCTCCGTCAGTCAACTTGTCGCGCAGCCTAAGGGGTTCCCGCAGCCTGCGCCGGCGAGAGACGCGACGGTCACGGCGATTCCCGGAGTGATTGACGCGGGGGTGAAGTGGACTCAGGTCTGGTGGGGCAACGAGACTGCCGATGGCATCGTGGGCACCGACGACGGCGGCCTGCTGATGGCGCAGGAGCAGACCAACCACATCAACAAGCTCGACAAGAACGGCAAATTCTCCGCTTTCCTGTCGAACCCGCACGGTCCCGGCGCGGTGGCGATCGGACCGAAGGGCCGCATCCTCGCGGTCGAGCGGTCGTGCACCGATCCAGGCGGCCACCTGGGCGCCAAACCGGACCAATGCACCGAGCCGACGGGAATTAGCGCGCTGACACCGGAGCGCAAGGTTCTGACGGACAGCTTCGGGGGCAAGAGTCTCGGGCGCGTCAACGATCTGGTCGCGGATAAGAAAGGCGGGGCCTATTTCACCAGCGGCGGAGCGTTCTACCTGAGCCCCAGCGGGCAGGTGAGCAGCGTGGGCGAGAATCTGCGCACTAACGGCATCATGCTCAGCCCGAATGAGAAGACACTCTACATCACCAACGGCCCGGTGATCGCGGCTTTCGACGTGCAACCGGATGGTTCGTTTAAGAATCAACGCGAATTCGGCAAGCTCGAAGGCGGTGGAAACGGCGACGGCATGGCGATCGACGCGGCAGGCCGCCTGTACGTCACCACCAACCCCGGCATTCAGGTGCTCAGCCCGGAGGGAAAATATCTCGGCCTGATTCCAACCCCGCGTAACCCCATCAGCGTCGCGTTTTCCGGCCCCGGCAAGAAGACGCTGTTCGTCGGCTGCCTCGGCGCGCTCGGCCCGAACGGTCAGGAGGTCAAGACCGCGGAAGGCGTGCGGAACACCGCGATGACCGTTTATACAATTCCCATGCTGGCGCAGGGGTTCAAAGGGCGCGCGAAGTAGAGTTGCTGACACCGAACCGCGACCGTGAGGGAGCGGGCTATCTGACTCTATTCTCGCCGGACCAGATCGTCCTTCTTCAACTGCTCAAAACGTGCGGGATCCTGGTTGTTCTCTTCGCACACGTGCCGGGGCGCAACATGATCTTGCTGTGGATGGCCCAGGGTTTGGTGAGCGCCTTGGGATGGTCTTGTAGTCAATCCGCGTGTAGCGTTCGACGACGTGCCAGAGTCGTTCCTTGAAACCACGCAGTCACCCAGGTAGCTGGGGTCGAGATCGTCGGGATGTTTACTCTACCCCATCCCGCGTCTTGGGCGCATGGGCGGCAAGGAGCTCGTCAACTTCCGCGTAGCCCGACGGGAAAGCGACGCCGCTCGTCGACGCTCCCGCACTGAGCAGCGCCTGCACCGACTCGGGCGAGCGGCGGTCGGCCCAGTACGAGTCCACGCAGGCGCGCACGGCGAGTGCCAGCGGGGTGCGTCCCTTGCCGTCCGGCACGTCGATCGGCGCTCCGCGTTCGAGGAGGAATCGCAGGGTCGCGTGGCGCGCGCGCCAGGCTGCGACGTGCACGGCCGTGCTGTCCTTCGCCAGGTCCCAGTAGCCGTCGCCCTCTTTAAACCGCGCTCCGATGTCTACACCCAGGTCGAGAAGATTCCGAACGCCATTGGTGTTTCCAACGCCCGCGAACTCCGCGAGCAGCTTGCCTCCCTCGGCGAGGATCTCGGCCACCAACTCGGGTTCGCGCGCCGCGATGTCGCGGACTCCGTGTGCGTCGTTCCTCGCGCATGCGGCAAGAAGCCGCTCGACTCCGTGAAGCTGGACCGGAATGCCTCGCCGCTCGAATAGCTCGAGCAGGTCACCCCGTCCTCGTCGCGCAGCCATTGCAACCGCCGACCGGCCGTCGGCAATCAGCGTCGGGTCGGCCCCGTGGTCCAGGGACACTTCGAAAATCTCGAATGCGTTATCGCGCTGCACGGCTTGATGAAGCGCAGTGCGGCGCCATTGGGTCGTTCGATTGGGGTCAGCGCCGTGCTCGAGCAGCCAGTGGATGCCGTCGTAGTCGTGCCAGTCGTGCTTGCGGAGCAACATGGTGGCAAGGCTGTCGGCATTGAGCTTGCCGCTTTCGACCAGGACCTTCAGGGCCGCGTTGTCGTATGTTTCCGGCGCGTGATACGGGGTCTCATTGTCGTTGGGATCGGCGCCTCGCTCGAGCAGCAGGCGAGTCAGCTCCGCGTGGTGCGCGACTCCGGCGGCGCCGTAGATTGCGCTCTCGAACTCAGGATCGGGCTGGTGGTTCTTCTCATAGAAGCCGGTGTTGGCGCTGGCGCCGGCGTCCAGGAGCGCTTTCGCAGCGCGCACGAAGCCGTCCGATCGGGCGCGATCGAGCCGGAGATACTTCGAGAAACACAGGTAGGTGAGCGCATCCCAACCGTGGGGGCCGGCCTTGGCGGTGGCGTTCCGCGCATCGCGCTCCAGGAAGTGGCGTACCGCGGCGGCGTCGCCGAGAATCGAAGCGGTGTGGATGTCACTTTCAGCAATATCGGGATGCGACGCAAGGATCGCCTCGGCTCGCTCCAGCGTTCCGGAAGCGTGCCCACTGTCGAGCGGAGCGCAGGCGGCAATGATGAAGGCGGCCCGCGGATGGCTCTCGCTCGTCAGCGCTTGGATGTGTTTCGCAAACTTCGGCCAGCTCTCGAAGCCGTGTTCGCGGGCGATGACCAATTGCGCATCGGCAAGGGCGAAACTGGCGCTCTGAAAGTGAGGGTTGTGTTGCCCGATGCGGCGCTTCGCCTCGGAATCGCCGGACTTCTGGTTTTTGACGAGATCCTTCGCCTGTTTCTTGTACTGCTCCAGGCTGGGGCGAGCGGGTAGTTCTTTGGCATCCATTACGACCTTCCTTTCAT
>JBGPHB010000176.1:0-7559 GCA_041484155.1 Bryobacteraceae bacterium | reverse complement strand
GTTTCCAGGAGAACGGCAACTTTACGTTCAATGGCTCGCGTACCGGCACGACAGCCGTGCCGGGATGCACCAACTGCGGCCTCGGGCTCGCCGACTTCTTGCTGGGCGTGCCGAACGACTTCAACCAGACCAACGCCACTCCCGACGACCTGCGTACGTGGATCATGAGCTTCTACGTGCAAGACAGCTTTCGGGTTTCCTCGCGCTTCACGATTAACTACGGCGTTCGCTGGGAGCCAACTTTCTCCGATCCCGACAAATACGGGCGCGGCACCTCCTTCAGTTTGCCGGGTTTCTTTGCGGGCCAGTTCAGCAAGGCGTATCCGAACGCTCCCGCCGGTTTGTTCTTCAAGGGCGACGCAGGGATTCCCGATGCGATGTGGAATGGCCACAAGCCGAACTTCGCTCCACGCGTAGGGCTGGTTTGGAACCCGCACGGGGACGGCCGCGACACGCTTCGCATCGGTGCGGCGCTTCTCTACGATGTAGCCGAGACCTGGTGGAATGAGCGCGAGACCACCAATGCTCCGGTCGGCACGCTGCTCGACGTGCCGAATCCCGCGGGCGGGTTGTCCAATCCGTGGCAGGGTTACCCGGGTGGAAATCCATATCCTCAAAACGGGAAGGCCTTCTTCCCAACTTCCGGCGTGTACATCAACATGCCCATCGATCCGAAGCCCACCTACACTGCGCAGTGGAACGTGACTTATCAGCGGCAGTTGCCCGGCAGTTGGATGACTTCGATCAGTTACTTGGGCAACAAGACCACCCACCTTTGGACCGCCCAGGGCGAAGTGAACCCGGCCGTGTTTATGGGACTGAACGGCTGCACCATCAATGGCGTTACCTACTCGGCTTCCGCTTGCGCGTCTACGTCCACGACCAATCAACGGCGCCGTCTCTTCCTGGCGAATCCCGCGCTGGGTGCGATGTATGCCAGCATCAACACGGCGAACGACGGAGCGGTGGCTCACTACAACGGCTTGCTGGTATCCATCAAGCATCGCTTTGGCCACAACTTTACCTTCGACGCCAACTACACTGACTCCAACTGCGTCTCCGACGGCGATTTTGGCGCCGCGCTGGCCGCCGTGACGAACTCGCAGCCGTTCAATCGCCATGCCGACTGGGGTCCCTGTATCTTCGACACGCGCCACAACTTTAATGTTTCTCTGGTAGCGACGAGCTCCGTGAAGCGCGGCAATGTGTGGATGAACCGTGTGTTGAGCGATTGGCAGATCGCGCCGCTCGTGCACGCCTCCAGTGGCCAGCCCTTGAACATCACCGTGGGCAAGGATAACTCGCTTACCGCGCTTAACACCGACCGGCCCAATCTGGCGCTGGCGGACGTGTCGGCGACCAACCCGATCTGCAACAATGGCACCACCCCCTGCGTCCAGTGGCTCAATCCATCGGCGTTCACTCCGAATGCCACTGGCACGTTCGGTAATCTGGGACGCAACGCCGTGCGCGGGCCCAAGACGGTGAATTTCGACGTCGCCTTGAGTAGGATTTTCAAGGTCAGGGAGCGCTACAGCCTGCAGGCGCGCCTGGATGCGTTCAATATCCTGAATCACACCAACTTCGTGGGGGCGATTTCGCCGGCGGGCACGGTGGCGGCCTACACCACCACCGACCAGAATGGCAGTTCTTCGACCTTTGGAAGGGTGCGCGCCGCGTTTGATCCGCGAATCCTGCAATTCGCTTTGAAGTTGTTTTTCTAGAGGCGTTCTACCCGCTCCCTCACGGTCGCGGTTCGGTATCGGCCACTTATGTCCGGCCGGGAACATCGGTGCCACTTACCGAACCGCGACCGTGAGGGAGCGGGCTGAACGAAAGTTGGCGGATCGCAAGCCCTACCGCGTGCCACAATAGCGGGATGCGGGTCGGGATCATTGGCACGGGCGCGGTCGCCCATAAGCATGCCCAAGCTTATCGGAACATAGGGTACCGCCTGCTTGCGTGCAGCGCGGCCGATCCCGCGCACGCTGAAAAATTTGCCGGCCAATACGGCTGCGACCCGTGCGCAAGCTGGCAGGACGTCTGCCGTCACCCCGGGCTCGATTTCGTGGATGTCTGCACCCTCCCCAACATTCGCCTTGAACCAGTCGAATTATGCGCGCAAGAGAGAAAACACGTCCAGGTTGAGAAGCCGATCGCGACGAATCTCGAAACTGCGCGCGGAATGCTCAGAGCAGCTCATGACGCCGGGATCGTCCTCGGAGTCGTGAGCCAGCATCGCTTCGATGAATCGATTCAGTTCCTGAAGCGCGCGCTCGACGGCGGGCGGCTCGGCGCCATCCTTCAGGCCGACGCTTATGTCAAGTGGTACCGTTCCCCCGAATACTACGCGCGGCCGGTCAAGGGAAGCTGGGCAGCGGAAGGCGGCGGCGCGCTCATGAATCAGGCGATTCATCAAACGGATCTATTGCTCTGGCTGGCCGGCCCGATTCGGCGTGTCTACGGCGAATGGCAACTCGGCGCCGTGCACCATATAGAATCCGAAGATCTCGTCAATGCCGTGGTTCGATTCGCTTCCGGGGCGACGGGCGTGATCCAGGCGGCGACTGCGCTAGAACCGGGCTATCCCGAGCGCCTGGAGATCCACGGTACGGCCGGAACGGCGGTCATCACCGGCGACAAATTGACCACTTGGGACGTCAAGAACGATTCAGGCGAGGAACCACCGCTTTCCCGCGAACTCGCCTCCGGCGCGTCGGACCCGATGGCGATCTCGCTTGCGTCGTTTGAGCGCCAGTTCCTCGATTTCGGCGAAGCGATCCGTTGCGGACGAGCCCCGCTGGTCTCGGGCGAGGAAGGCTATCGCGCGCTCGAGGTTGTCAGCGCGGTCTATCGTTCCTGCCGCGAGGGCCGGAGCGTCACACTGGATGAGTAGCCTGGCACGCGCCGGAACCCCAACTGGACTTGCTCGAAGTGAGCGTCGCCTGTGAGCGCGTCCCGGATGCCCAGCTCGCGCATGACCACGAAACTGGTAAAGTCCGTGAACGAGACATCCGGTTTGCCCCGATAGCGCACCCGCATCCGGTAGGCCGCATCGAAGCGCTCGGGCGTGATGCGCTCCAGGGTTAGCTGGCTCAGCGCAGCCGCTTCCATCAACGCGTCTCTAAATCGCCGGGCAAGCGCAAAGCCGCACCGGGCGAACAACCGCGTGAAAGTCTCGTCGAGCACGTAGTCTGTCGTGATCAAGCTGCGGCCGGCGCGGCGAGTCTCGTCAGCCCGAGCATGTGCGGGGTCCTTGGCGTCGGCCAGCGCCAGCCAGCCCCACGTATCCACGAACAGGGCGTCACCGCGAATAGAGTGCTTCATCGATGTTGTGCGTCAAGCTGCCATCCTTGACGATGCCAACCGCTTTGGCGAGGGCGTCCTTCTTGGAACGGCGAGGACGCGGGCTCCCCTCCTCCAGGCGAGCGCGGATAATTTGCGCCATGCTCAACCGCCGGTCAAACGCTTCGCGGCGAAGGCGCTCGTGCAGTTCCTCCGGCAAGAAGACTGTGGTTCGCTTCATATACGCACCATAGCATATATATGGCACTCCTGGATGGATCGAATGGTGAACCCGCGAAACGTCAACATCACGCAGCACCGTCGGCGGGGAGGTAAAGTGAGACATGCCTGTGGCGCTCGGTGAAACCGCTTACACGCCCCCCGCTCCCCAATACCCGCCGCGCAAGCCATGGACCCGCGAAGAGTGCGAGGCCTGCGATCGCGCCGGCTTGTGGGCGGGCCGTCACTACGAGCTGGTCGAAGGCGAGTTGATCGACAAACTGGGGAAGAATCGTCCGCATGTGTTCGGCGTCCGGCGTGTCCACCATCAAGGCCGCGCTTTACGCCCGCGCCGGCATCGCCGAGTACTGGGCGCTCGACCTCAACGGCCGCCGTCTGATCGTGCATCGCGACCCGCGCGGCAGCGTGTACAAATCAGTAGTCGCCTATAGCGAGCAGGAGCGCGTGGCGCCCCTCTCCGCCTCGGAGAGCGAAGTGTTGGTGGCGGACCTGCTCAACTTTTGAGCGCCGCCGCACCCGCCATTCATTCCACCCTCCGCGTGGATATAATCTGGTCATGTTTCAAATCATCCGTAGTCGCCCTGTTGCCGACGTGGTGGTGATCGGCTCGGGCGCCGGTGGCGGTACGGTCACCAAGGTGCTTGCCGATCTCGGGGTGAACGTCGCGCTGCTCGAAGCCGGTCCGATGCTGAGTCCGGCGAAGGATTTCAAGGAACACATGTGGCCCTACCAGGTGCCGCATCGTGGCTCGGGCGAGGGCGGCGCGAGCTATTTCGGCCGCGGCCGCCCGTTCGGATGGTTTTCAGCCCATGCCGGAGGATGGCAGCTTGAAGGCGAACCCTACACCAGCGCCGAGAGCAGCAACTTCATGTGGTTCCGTTCGCGCATCGTCGGCGGGCGCACCAATCACTACGGCCGCATCTCGCTGCGTTTCGCCGACTACGATTTCAAGCCCCACACCCGCGATGGCGTGGGCACGGACTGGCCCATCTCCTACCAGGACATCGCACCGTACTACGACAAGGTGGAAGCCTTCATCGGCGTCACCGGATCGAAGGAGGGCATTCGCAGCGCGCCGGATGGAATCTTCCAACCCTGCCCGCCGCCTCGCGTGCATGAAGTTCTGATCCAGAAGGCTTCCGGCAAGCTCAATATTCCGTGCATCCCGGCGCGCCTCGCCGTGATCACTCGGCCGACCAACGGCCGCGTCCCGTGCCATTACTGCGGGCAATGCGGGCGCGGGTGCGTTACCGCGTCCAACTATTCATCTAGTCAAGTGCAGATCTTCCCCGCTTTGAAGACTGGCCGAGTGAAGCTCATCACCAACGCCATGGCGCGCGAATTGATTACCGACGATACCGGCAAAGTCACTGCCATTTCCTATGTCGATAAGACCACCCGTAGCGAGAAGCAGATCCGCTGCCGCGCGGTGGTCCTGGCGGCAAGCTCCTGCGAATCCGCCCGGCTGCTGCTCAACTCGCGGTCGCCGCGCTATTCCAATGGTCTGGCGAATTCGTCGGGGCACCTCGGCCGCAATCTGACTGACAGCGTCGGGTTCGGTCTGGGCGGCCAGGTCCCCGCGCTGAAAGGATTGCAACGGCACGATTCGGACGGCATGGGCGGCGGTCATCTTTACATGCCATGGTGGCTGTGGGACAAGAAGCTCGATTTCCCGCGCGGATATCATATCGAACTTGGCGGCGGATACGGAATGCCCGGCGTGGGAAGCTTCGACAGTGTCAGCGCGCAGCACGAAGGCTACGGCGAGTCGCTCAAGCGGGCGATATACGACGACTATGGCACGCACGTGCGGTTTGCGGGCCGCGGCGAGATGGTTCCGAACAGTGACACCTATTGCGACATCGATCCCGACGTGGTCGATAAGTGGGGCATCCCGGCGCTACGCTTCCATTTCCGCTGGAGTGATGCCGAGCTCAAGCAAGCGGAGCACATGGAACAGACGTTTACCGCGCTCATCGAAACCATGGGCGGAACGGTGACACAGCCCCTGGAACCCGTGCCGGATAAGATTTCCACGGGCGGAGAGATCATTCACGAGGTCGGCACGGCACGAATGGGCGACGATCCGTCGAGCTCGGTGCTGAACCGGTACTGCCAGGCGCACGACGCAAAGAATCTGTTCGTGGCGGATGCGGCGCCGTTCGTCAGTAATCCGGACAAGAATCCGACGCTGACCATCTGCGCCCTGGCGTGGCGTACCGCGGAGTACGTGGCGGAAGAAATGAGGAAAGGCAATGTCTGATACGACGCGCAGAGAGATCTTGCAAAAGATCGCGGCGGCGGCGCTGGCCGGTCCGATTGGCGTGGCAGCCGCTCAGGAGGTTCACGAGGCGGTGGCCGCCAGCGGCGCCTATACGCCGAAGGCGCTTACGGCGCATGAATTCACCACGCTCAAGAAGCTGTGCGAGCGGATCATACCCGGCGCATCCAAAGGCGGCGCCGCCGAGTTCATAGATCTGCTTGCGAGCCAGAATCGGGAGCTGGCGGCGATCTATACCGGCGGCCTCGGATGGATGGACCACGCGATGCAGCGTGAATCTAACGCTACGTTTCTCGCCGCAAGTCCAGAGAAGGCGACAGCGCTGCTGGATAGAATTGCATACCGCGACAAAGCCACGCCGGAACTGGCCGCCGGCGTCCGGTTCTTCGCCTGGGCCCGCCGGATGACGGTGGATGCATACTACACGAGCCCCGCGGGAATTCGGGAGCTCGGGTACCTGGGGAACAAGGGTATGAGCGAATTCAAGGTTCCGCAGGAGGCGATCGACTACGCGGTCAAGCGGAGCGGTCTGGTTTAGGCCCGCTCCGGACCAGTCCTGCCAAAGCCCTCTCTGGCAAGCTAAAGCATGCCCCACCTGCAGCCCGTTGATGAGCCAAGTAGGACATGCTTCAGCCTGTCGTCCTCGTACGTCCGAAGAGGAGTTTTTCAGCAGCCTTCGAAGCCCACCTCGACACCAATCGCTTGCGTCGTCCGCGCCCGTGCTGTAGCATAGGGCGGCTGTATGAGAAAACGATTCTGCATCATGCTGTTCGCTTTAGCCCCGTTGATGGCGGCGGAGAAAGGCTTTACCGCCCTCTTCAATGGCAAGGATCTGACCGGTTGGAAACCGAGTGAGAACGTGGATACGTTTTCCGTGAAAGACGGCGCCATCGTCGCGCACGGTCCGCGCAGCCACTGCTTTTACGTCGGCCCTTTCAGCCATCACACCTTCAAGGATTTCGAACTGAAAGTCGATATCATGACGCTGCCCAAGGCCAACGGGGGCGTCTATATACAGACCGAATACCAGGAGACGGGCTGGCCGGGCAAAGGATTCGAGGTCCAGGTGAACAACAGCTACCCCGGCGACCCGCGCCTGACCGGCAGCCTTTACGAAGTGGCCGACAACGGCGGCGAAGTGGCCAGGGACAACGAGTGGTTCACCGAGGACATCATCGTCAAAGGCGACAGCGTCACCATTAAAGTAGATGGCAAAGTAGTGGCGCAGTGGACCCAACCCGCCGGCTGGGTCGGTACCAAAACTTTTCCTGGCCGCCGCATCGGCGCAGGCACCATCGCGCTGCAAGCGCATGACCCGGGCAGCACGGTCTATTACAAGAACATTCGGATCAAGCCGCTGAAGTAGGCGTTGCGGCGCCCAATGCTACACTTAGCGCTAAAGATTGTCGCAGGAGGAGCAATGGTCAACCGCAGAAGTGTCCTGAAAATCAGTGCGGCGACGGTGGCCGGAGGGCTCGTCAAAATGCCTGCTTTTGGCCGGAACGCAGCGCCGGCACGGGCGCACAGCGCGCTTCAGAGAGCGGTTTTTGACGAACGTTTCGCGGAGTGCCGGGCTTTCGCAGCCGAACTGCACAGCGCAGGCGTCTTCATTTCCGCGATCCGCGGCGATGTCGCCAAACTGTGGTACGACGATCTGCGAGTGCATCTGGGCACAAATCGCGCGGTGGTTGCCGGGTTGACGGATCGCGCCGCGTTGTTTTGTCTGGAAGAATTGGCGCGCGACGTGGGTATG